>CAYSIP010000001.1:0-10153 GCA_964431055.1 uncultured Corynebacterium sp.
GCGATCACCAGCAGAACCAGCTGGATGACGATGAGGGCGACGATGAACATGGACGGGGACATCACCGCACCCCCTCCCGGCGCCACACGCGCCCCAGTCCCGTCCAGAACGGGCCGATGAGCACGCCGACGGAGGAGACGGCGCCCAGGCCGAGCGCCGCGACGGCCCACAGGCCGGGTCGCCTGCTCCCGCGTGCCTCCGCGACGGTTGCGGCCACTGTGCCGAGCACCGCGGAGGTGACCAGCGCGCCGATGGACGCCGCCCGCAGCGCGTCCTCCCGGTTGCGGCGCGACGAGGGGAGGTACGGCAGCGTGGCGAGCCCGGCGCCGACCGTGGGTAGGGCGGCGAGTGCCGCGCGCGGGTAGCGGCGCCCACGGGGCTCGCCCGTGAGCGTGAAGTTCAGGGCCACGGTGCGGGGCAGCTCCCGCCAGCTGGCGGCCAGGGTCGCGGCCCCGGCGGTGGCGAGGATGGCCGGCACGGCCCGGGCGGTGTGGAAGACGGGCGCGGGGATGGCCTCGACGACGTCGGCGTCGATGTCGTCGGGCCGGATGAGTCCCAGGCGCACGGCCACGGCCCCGATGTTGACGGTCCAGCCCAGCCCGAACAGGCGGGGCTGGAAGATGCGGGAATCCTGCGGGTCCCAGATGCGCCTGCGCGCACCGGTATCCGTGGGGCCGCTGAAATCGAAGGGCACGCCCATGAATCGACCCAGGGGTTTCTTCCTGTCGGTGGCCTCCTCGGCGCCGTACAGGCCGGTGACCGCCGCCGCGTAGGTGGCGGGGTCCCCGAGCTCGGCGCCCAGGTCCACACCGGTGGCGGCCAGTTCCGTGATCAGGTCGCGGTGTTCGCCGATCGCCTCGGTGATCTCCCGGTGGGAGAGGCTGGTGTCGTTCTTCAGGTGATCGCGCAGGGTGGCCAGGTAGTTGGTGGGTGAGTGTGACATGGTCGTGGTCCTCCTCAGTCGGAGTCGGGGAGCAGGGCGTTCATGGCGTCGGTCAGCTGTCGCCAGTCCTCGGTGAGCGCGTCGCGCAGCTCGTGACCTTTATCGGTCAGCGAGTAGTACTTGCGCGGCGGCCCGACGGGGGATTCCTGCCAGCGGGTCGTCAGGGCCCCTGCACGGGTCAGGCGGGTGAGCAGGGGGTAGACGGTGCCGGCGGGGGCGGCGAGTCCGGGATGGTGGCTCAGGCGGTCCACCAGCTCCGCGCCGTAGGACTCGTCCTCGGCGAGCAGGGTGAGGATCGCGAGTTCCAGGACTCCCTTGCGCAACTGGGTGGTCGTGGTGGTGGGCGGGGAGATCATCGGCGTGCTCCTCGGGGGTGTCTATGGTTCAGCCTAGTACCTTGTTTCACCAACTACATTAGCATGCGGTACCTACTAGTTGGCACTGCCTGGATCTCACCGACGGAAGGCGGAGCTGAACCTGTTCCGGTATTCCGAGGGTGTGGCCTGTAGGTGACGCTCGAAGGCGCGCCGCAGGTTCTCGTCACTGCCGAAACCGGAGTGGCGGGCGGCGGCGGTGACGGTGTGGCCGTCGAGGATGAGCTGCTGGGCGGTGGACAGCCGCAGCTGCTCGAGCCAGCGGGCCGGGGTGGTGCCCAACTCCTCCCGGAACAACCGGCCCAGATGGCGCGTGCTGACGGCCGCCTCCTCCGCCATGGTGACCGCGCTGTGGGGTGCGGCCGGATCACAGCGCACCCGGTCCAGCACGTCGCGCAGGACGGGACTGTCCACCGTCGGCGCGTTCTGGGTGCCGGCGAACTGCGATTGCCCGCCCGGCCGCTGCATGAACACCACCATCTCCTGGGCGATGGAGCGCGCCGCCGGCGCGCCGTGATCCTCCTCCACCAGCGACAGGGCGAGGTCGATCCCCGCGGTGGCGCCCGCGGAGGAGAGGAAACGGCCGTCGTGGACGTGCAGCATGTCCGGTTCCACCCGCACGCGGGGATAGCGCCGCGCCAGGTCCCGGGCGCTGCGCCAGTGGGTGGTGGCCCGGCGACCGTCGAGCAGGCCCAGTTCGGCGAGGATGAACGCTCCGGTGCACACGCTGGCCACCCGGGGCGGGCCGTCGGTCAGTGCCGCGGCGGCGTCGAGAAGTTCCCGGTCCCACGGTTGCCCGGGCGGGGCGTCGGAACCGGGGACGATCACGGTGTCGAGTCCGGCCGCGGCGGCGCGGGTGGCGGGCAGCGTGTCGGCGACCGTGAAACCTGCGGTGACGGGCACGTCACCCCCGGCCGGGGAGAACATCACCAGTTCATAACCGGGGGCGCGGCTGAACACCTCCGCGGGCCCGGTGACGTCCAGGAGGGTGACGCCCTCGAAGACGAGGAAACCGACGCGCCTCACGTCGGATTTCCTGGGGTTCCCGGCCGGATGAGCATGTCCGTCAGTGTAGTTCCTCCGGGAAGCGAAAGTGCGGGCTTGGCAACGCGGTCCTACCCCAGGCCGTCGATCTTCAGACCGGCCAGCAGTTCCGGCAGCCCGGTGGCCGCGGTGGTGTGCCAGGAGACGTCCGCGAAACGCGACAGCTCGGTGGTCTCAGGGGAGATCTCGATGACCGGGGTGCCCCGCTCCAGGGCGAGCAACGGCAGGGAGGCCGCCGGCTGCACCACCCCGGAGGTGCCCACGATGACCACCAGGTCGGCCTCCCGCATGCGCTGCTCGGCCAACGCCCACTCCCGCTGCGGCAGGGATTCGCCGAACCACACCACGCCCGGGCGTACCGGGTTGCCGCACAGCGGGCAGGCGGGAGGCGTCAACCGCGCCACCGCCTCCTCGGGCACCTCCACCTTTCCCTTCCAGGGGCGCGAACAGATGGAGCACCGGTAGTCGAAGAGGGAGCCGTGCAGGTGCGCAACCTCCTGCGCGCCGCCCCGCTCATGCAGGTCGTCGATGTTCTGGGTGGTCACCGACACCCGTTCCATCCCCGCCAGCTGGGCCCACTCGCCGATGGCGCGGTGCCCGGCGTTCGGCTCGGCCCCACGGGCCAGCTTCGCCCGCCACAGGTACCAGGCCCACATCGGTTCCGGGTCACGCGCCCACGAGTCGACGGAGGCCAGCGCCGCCGGATCCACGTTCGACCACAGGCCGGTGTCCTTGTCCCGGAAGGTGACCAGACCCGATTCGGCGCTCATGCCCGCCCCGGTGAAGATCTCGACGTTCCGTGCCCGGCGGGCGAGGCGCAGGGCGTCGGCAAGCTGGGTGTCTGCAGCGTCCATGCCGTCCACGCTAGCCGCGCCGAAGCCCGCCCGCGCGGAAATCTTCCGGCCTAGACTCACCACCATGGCCCAGGAATTCACCGACCTCATCGTCCGCCCGATGACGCCGGACGATCGCGAGCTGCGTGCCGAGGCCGTCCTGCGGAACATCAACCGCTCCGCCGACCGTCACACCCTCGACGACCTGGCCAGGCATCCACTGGCGGACTACCTCACCTTCAACCCCGCCCGCGGCGACGTCGGTTATGTCGTGCTCGCCGACGACCGCGTCGTCGGCCTGGCCGCGGCGGTGTTCATCCGCGCCCACGGTTTCGTCGCCGGGGCCATTCCGGAGCTGTGGATCCACGTCACCGCCTCCCACCGCAACGTGGGCCTCGGCGGACACCTGATCGACCTCATCCTCCAGGACGGCCGGGCCGCCGGCTGGCCCGGGGTGTCGCTGTCGGTGGAGGGGGACAATCCGGCCCGGCGCCTCTACCGGCGCAAGGGTTTCACCGAGCGCGACGCGGACGGCCGCATGCTCCGGGAACTGCGCCCTCACAGCCCGATCCGCTCGGTGGCCGTCTACTGCGGTTCCGCCTTCGGCGCGCGCCCCGCCTACGAAGCCGCCGCCCGGGAGCTGGGCCACGCGCTCGCCGACCGCGGCCTCACCCTGGTCTACGGCGGCGGCGACGTCGGGTTGATGGGCACGGTGGCCGACGCGGTGGTCGAGAAGCGCGGGGAGGCGATCGGCGTCATCCCCCGCCAGCTGGTCGACCGGGAGCATGCGCACCGCGGGCTCAGCCGCCTCGACGTGGTGGAGACCATGGCGGAGCGCAAGACCCGCATGGAGGACCTGGCGGACGCCTTCATCACCCTGCCCGGCGGGGCGGGAACCCTCGAGGAGTTCTTCGAGGTGCTCACCATGCAGCAGCTCGGCCACCTGACGGGGCCGATCGCCCTGTGCAACACGGACGGGTTCTGGGATCCGCTCGTGGCGATGCTGCACCGGGCCGTCGACGAGGGTTTCCTCCGCGGCAAATACCTCGACGCCCTGATTGTCGCCGAGACCCCCGCCGAAGTGCTCACCGGTTTCGACGGTTGGACCGCGCCGGGACGCAAGTGGGACTGAGTCTTTATCCCTGTGCACAGCATGAGCGTTATCAACCTGTGGCTTTGCGGAAAACTCCCGGGTGGAATCGCAGGCGGGGGGAGGGCTACACTCACCTCTCATGAGTCCCGAGACTTCCGTTGACATCGTGGAACGCACGCCGTCACTGTTGGACGCCTCCTGCGAGGGGTTCGTCCACGATCTGGCCGCGCTGTCGCCCACCGACGCGACCGCCTGGGGCATCCCCGGATACGAGGGGGAGCTGCAGGACTTCTCCCCCGAGTACTGGGCCGCCATCGCCGACCGCACCCGTGAGATGATCGCCGACGTCGACGCCTTCGACGACGGCACCGATGAATCCGACGACGAGGACGACTTCGACGAGGTCGACCACGTCACCGCCGCCGTCCTGCGCGACCGCCTCTGCCTTGACCTCGACCTGCACCACCACGGTGAGGACCTGCGCCAGCTGAACAACATCGATTCGCCGGTGCAGACCATCCGCGACACCTTCATCCTCATGCCGTCGGAGACGCCCGAGCAGATCGACGCCATCCGTTCCCGCCTGTCCAAGGTCCGCGCGGCCCTGGCCGGTTACCGCGAGTCGTTGACCGCCGCCGCCAGCCACGGGCGGGTGGCCGCCCACCGCCAGATCGACGAGGTCATCTCCCAGTGCGAGGACCTCGCCGATTCCGGCTCCATGCTGGACCACCTCGGCGTCGACGCCGAGTCCGGGGAGGTTACCTCCGCCAAGGAGGCGTTCGCCGAGTTCGCCGACTGGCTCTCCGAGCACCTGGTCAGCCAGGCCCCGCACGAGGACGCCGTCGGCCGCAGCCGCTATGAACTGTTCTCCCACCTCTTCGTCGGCGACCAGGTCGATCTTGACGAGGCCTACGAGTGGGGCATGCACCGCCTGGGTGAGATCACCGCCGAGCAGCAGCAGATCGCCCGCGAACTCTACGGCGCGGACGCCACCATCAAGCAGGCCTACCGCAAGCTCAACGCCGAGGACCGCTACACCCTCCACGGCACCGACGAGCTGTTGTCCTGGATGCAGGAGACCGCCGACCGCGCCGTACGCGAACTCGACGGCCGCGCCTTCGCCATCCCGGAGCCGGTGCGCACCATCGAGTGCGCCATCGACCCCGCCGGCACCGGCGGCATCTTCTACACCCCGCCGAGCGACGACTTCTCCCGCCCGGGCCGCATGTGGTGGTCCGTGCCGAGGGGCCAGGAGATCTTCCACACCTGGCAGGAGCTGACCACCGTCTTCCACGAGGGCGTGCCGGGCCACCACCTGCAGATCGGCCAGACCATCGCCGAGCAGAACAACCTCAACCTGTGGCGCCGGGTGGCCTGCTGGAACTCCGGCCACGGCGAGGGTTGGGCCCTCTACGCCGAGCAGCTCATGGCCGAGCTCGGCTACCACGATGATCCCGGTACCCGCATGGGCCTGCTCGACGCCCAGCGGTTGCGCGCGGCCCGCGTCGTCCTCGACATCGGCGTCCACCTGGGCAAGCGGGTGCCCGAGGGCACCGGAATCTGGGACTCCTCCTACGCCAAGTCCTTCCTCCGGGAGAACACCGCGATGGACGAGGCCAACCTCAACTTCGAGATCAACCGCTACCTCGGCTGGCCCGGACAGGCGCCCTCCTACGCGCTCGGCCAGCGGCTCTGGCAGCAGACCCGGGACGAGGCGCTGGCCCAGGGCCAGACCCAGGCCCAGTTCCACGCCAATGCCCTGAAGCTCGGCTCCATCCCGATGTCCATCCTGCGTCAGCAGGTGCTGGACTAGCTTCTCCGATGGGAACGGCCCGGGCGGAACAGGTGTTCCGCCCGGGCCGTTCCGCTGTCGATGGGCGGCTGCGGAGGCCGGTGGCACCGACTCGGCACCGCGCCGTCACAGCACCGCCGGCAGCGTCAGCCCCACCACGACCAGGCCGGTCACCAACCCGCCGATGATCTCGGTGGGCGTGTGGTGCACCAGCCGCAGCCTGGACCACGCCACCGCCGGCGTGAGCAGAAGCATCAGTGCCCACCACGGGGAGATCACCACACCCAGGTAGAGCCAGTGGGTGACCCAGACGCCGACGTGCACGGAGATCTTCACCCCGCCCACGGTCACCACCGCGAAGAGCAGGATGAAGACGACGGCCGCGGCGAGTGCCACCCAGATATCGGACGGGGTGGCCATCACCGTCAGCAACACCGCCAGCAGCCCCAGCAATCCGAGGATCAGTGCGAAGACCCGGCCGCGTTGGGTACGGGTGGTCACGTGGTGGTTTCCCACCCGCCCCCGCCGGATGAGCCACAGGATCGCCAGCATCGGAACCGGGCCGGTCAGCAATGCGGCGGTGATCCCGGGCCACGGCGCACCGAGGGCGAGGCCCAGGATCACGAACAGGGCCACGTTGGTCACCCAGGGAGCGCAGATTTCGGTGATGATTCTCGCAACAGACACGCCCCCGCACCTTAACCCTGAGGCGTGCATCACATGGCGTCGGTAGGCTCGGAGGCGTTCCCGGAGATCGTCGAGTCCACCTCCAGAGGAGGCCCCTCATGCCCCAGTTCATGCTTTCCGTCCATCACGAGCCCGGCGCCCAGTCCGCCGGCACCCCCCACGCCTCGGAGGAGGAGACCCGGGCGGCCTACGACGCGGTCGCGTCCTACAACCAGCGGCTGGAGAAGGACGGCCACCTTGTTTTCGCGGGTGCGCTGTACCCGCCGGAAGCCGCCAGCATGGTCTCCGTGGACGGGTTCGTCACCAACGGGCCGGCCTCGGACGCCGGCAAGAAGCTCGGTGGCTTCTGGATCGTCGACGTGCACGACCGGCAGGCCGCCGTGGTGCTGGCGGAGAAGGCCGCGAAGGCCTGTCGCCAGCCGATCGAGGTCCGCGAAATGGAGGGTTAGGCCCGGCCCGTCACCCACTCGGAGGTCCGGATGAGCAGTTCGGAGCAGCGGTTGGTCCACCCGGTGTGTTGGCCTTCGAACGGTGCACACCGGGCCCGACGGAATCACACTCGTCGGAGCGGATGACCTGAGCCGTCCTGCTTCCGCGACTACCGGCCGCGGGTGATCAGGCGGATGACCTGCGGCAGGTAGCCGGCGATGGCGAGCACACACAGCATCCGGATGAGCTGGATCGCGACGACTGCGGGCCCCGCCCCACCCTCGCTGGACAGGGCGAGCACCGTCTCCAGGGCGCCGGGGCTGGTGGCGAGGTAGGCCTCGAAATAGGTGATGTCCAGCCAGGTCGTCAACGGGAGGGCGGTGAGCGCGCAGGCACCCATGAGCACCACGATGAAGGTGACGGTGGCGGGTAGCTGGCGGGCGAAGGTCTTCAGCGCCGGCAGCGACAGCGCGCCGCCGCACATCCACCCGATGCACAGGAACGCCACGACGCGGAACAGCTCCGGCGGTTGCATGCTCAGGTCCTCCGGCAGCAACAGGGAGATGCCGACGGTGATCAGCAACGGGCCCAGCACGCTCGGCACGGGCAGGCGCAACAGGCGGCCGAGGTGTTCGCCGAACAGGGCGACGGCCGCGATGAGCACCACCATCCACCACACCTGCCCGGCGGTGCCCCCGGCCGCGGCCGGGCCGGATCCCGGCGGGGGGAGGAGCACGGTGACCAGCGGCAGGGTCACGGAGACGGCCAACAGCCGCAGGTACTGGCTCAGCGCGACGAAGCGGAAGTCCGCGCCCAGTTCGCGGGCCAGGACCGGCATGATCGACGCCCCGCCCGCCAGCATCGACAGGATCCCCGTCTCCCGGCTGATCGACGACTGCGCGCGGGCCAGCAGCAGCCCACCGCCGACGCCGACCCCGAGGCTGACCACGGTGACCGCCAGACCGGGCACCAGGAAACCGGCGAGCATTCCCAGCGGTACGCCCACGAGCGGCACCGCGGCGAGGATGCCGATCACCCCGCGCCCGAAGCTGTAGAAGGTCTTGTTGATCGGCAGTTCCTCACCGGTGAGCAGGGCGCACGCCCCGGAGACGAGGATGGCCGCCAGGATCCAGGAGGCCGGCACCTGCCACCGCGTGAACAACCAACCCAGGAGGAAGGACAGCGGGGCCACCAGCAGCCACCTCAGTACGACGGTCCGGTTCGGCACCCGCACCCCTTCCCGTCTTGTGTTCCCGTTTCCCGCGGGTTTTCCGCCCGTCAGTCTAACCGCCCCCGGAACGGGTCCGCGGCGGGGCCGGGACGGTTACGCTTCGGGAAGTTGACGCGAGGAAGGGTGCCCGATGGTGGAACTGGAGTTGTCCGGCTGGCTGATTCTGCTCGTCGGCGCGGCGGTGGCCGGCTGGGTGGATGCGGTCATCGGCGGCGGTGGGCTGGTGCTCATCCCGCTGATCCTGGCCGTGGCCCCGCAGCTGGCCCCGGCCACCGCGCTGGCGACGAATAAACTCGCGGCGGTCTCGGGTACGGCCTCGGCGGCGTTCACGATGGTGCGGAAGGTGCGGCCGTCGATAAGCGTGCTGGCGGGGTGGGTGCCGGTCGCCCTTCTCTGTTCGGGCGCGGGGGCGCTGGCCGCGAGCCTGCTCGACGCCGCCGTGATGCGCCCGGTGATCATCGTGCTGATGCTGGCCGTGGGTACGTTCGTGGCTCTGCGCCCGGGCTTCGGGTTGGGGGAGGGGACCGCGCTCCCGGGCGGGTGGCGGCGCTGGGTGACGCTGGTGTTCGTCGCCGTCATCGCCTTCTATGACGGCATCTTCGGACCGGGCACCGGCATGTTCCTCATCATGACGTTCACCGCCCTGCTGAGCCAGAACTTCCTGATGTCCGCGGCGATGGCGAAGGTGGTCAACACCGCCACCAACCTGGGCGCCCTCGTGGTCTTCGCGGTCGGCGGGCACGTGTGGTGGTCACTGGGGCTGATCCTGGCGGTGGCCAATATCCTGGGTGCGCAGCTGGGGGCCCGGACCGTGTTCGGGGGTGGCGCCAGGCTGGTTCGGGGGGCTTTGCTGACGCTGGTAGTGATCATGAGCACCTATCTCGCCTGGCAGGAGCTGCAGGGGTGAGCGGACAAGGTGTCAGGGAAAGAAATTGTCAGTAAATTCTCAGAAATTTCCAGCCAGTTGGGAGGGTGAGACTCTAGTATCGGACTCATGCTGATCACAAAAGAACAGGAACGGGAGCAGTCTGACGATTTCCCCGACAGATCGGTGATTGCCGTGAAGCTCGAGGATGTCGTGGATTCCGACACCGCCGGTGACCTCATCGACGGTGTCGTCACCGCTGCGCGCCTTCTCGACCTGCCGGAGGTCCACATCTGGGCCACCGGCGACGCACTCCCGATGCTCGCGGTGGCCGCGGGCATGATCGACGAGCTGCCCGAGGGTTTCCAGCTCCGCCAGCTCAACGCCGACGCAGGCAACGACGCCACCGGGGCGCTCGTGGACGAGAACGACGACGAGGGCGCCACCTGGCTGACCTACGACTCCCTCGTACGCCTCGCCCGCTCCCGCCGCGCGGCCTGTGAGGCCGTCGCCGCTTAAGGTTGTAACAGGGCCAGGATAAGGCCTTCTCATCCGTTCATCCATCACCTCCCGGGACACGACACCCGGGAGGTTTTCTCATGCCGTGGGATGGAAGAGCTCCTCGATACGGCAGCCGAAGGCGTGCGCCAGCCGGAACGTCACCGGCGGGGAAGGGTCGCACCGGCCCTGCTCGATGGAACGCACCGTCTGGCGGTTGACCCCCAGTTCGTCGGCCAGCCGCTGCTGTGACCAGCCGCGCCGGGCCCGGTGTTCCGCGAGGACGTTGCGCATCAGGAACCGGCCCTCTTCTGGATGGTGCAGCGGACCCAGAAGTCCACGCCACCCAGCAGGATGGCCAGGG
>CAYSIP010000001.1:10253-32470 GCA_964431055.1 uncultured Corynebacterium sp.
TTCTGGATGGTGCAGCGGACCCAGAAGTCCACGCCACCCAGCAGGATGGCCAGGGTCAGGGCGGAATGCGCCTGGAACTCCACGCCGGTGACCGCGGGGACGGTGGCGCCGAGCCCGCAGAAGACCAGCAGGGCGGGGAAGGCGCCCCGGGCCGGGGCATCGGCCCAGTGTCGTTCAATGCTGTCCGCTGGGCGCGCTGCGACGTCGGGCGTCGAACACCGGTCCACGAGCAGGGCCCAGGTCAGGCCCGCCCCGACCGGGGAGCAGGTGACGGCGAAGATGAGGATGATCGTGGCGGCGGGGACCCTCGGGCCGGAACGTGGCGGCGACCGCGCCCAGTGCCGCGCCGAGGATCAGGCCCGAGACCAGGGAGGTCAACAGGAGGGCCCATGGCCCGCCGCCGAAGCGGGAACGACCGATGAGGGAGGTGAGAGTGGAGGTGTCCGACATGGCGTGCGCCCCTTGGTGGGATCGCCGACAGGAGGCGGTAAAGCGCCCTTTACAGTCAAGGTTCCTTTACGACCTTTCTCGGTCACCCGCGGGGTTCACATCCGGTTCTTCGTCCGCGCCGTCGCCGGGGCCGTCCAGGGATCCTCCGGCCACGGATGCTTCGGATACCGCCCGCGATTCTCCGCCCGCACCTGCTGGTACGGCCCCGACCAGAAGCTGCCCAGGTCATCGGTCACCGCCAGGGGCCGCCCGGCGGGGGAAAGCAGGTGGAAGAGCACCGGCACCCCGGCCAGTTCCGGCGAGTCCGCGAGCCCGAAACATTCCTGCAGCTTGACCCGCACCACCGGCCGCCCTTCCGCATAATCGATCCGGTGCCGACTGCCGCTGGGTACCTGCAACCGCTCGGGGGCCAGCTCATCCAGGCGGGCGGCTTCCGGCCAGGGCAGCAGGCGCTGCAGCGCGGGGTACATGTCGACCCTGCCCACCGACCGGCCATGGGCCACGGCGTCGAGTTCCGGACCGAGGAAGACCAGGGGATCGGCGGCGTCCACGTCCGGCCAGGGTGCACCCAGCTGTTCGTGCAGGAAGGCCAACCGCTCCCTCAAGGACTGCGCCTTCTCCGAGAAGCGGAACATCCCCAGGCCATGGCGGCGCACGCCCTCGGCCAGCGCCTCGGTCGCCTGGTCCGGTGGTACCTGCACCGGGGTGGAACTGAGTTCGATCGCCCCGGCCTGACGAACCTTCCGCCCGCGCAGCTTCCCGCCCTCGAAGGTGGCGGTGACGGACTCCTCCACGCCGACGATCTCGAGCGCGTCATCCTCCACGATGCGGGCCGCCGCCCGGATCGTGGCCCCGGCCCGGCCCTCCCGGGTCGCACCGGCACTGCGCGTGGCCTCCGCGACGGCCAGCCACGGTGCGCCCTTCAGCGACGAATCCGGTGGCAGCACGGCGCGCGTGCCGCTGGCCAGCAGGTAGTCCTCCCCCTCGCGCCGGGCCACCCGCCCCGGGAAGGCGAGCGCGGTGATCACACCCGGGTCGGTCGTTCCGTCACCCTTCGGCGCCAGGCGGCGCAGACGCTTGACCTCGCGGTCGAAACGCCGCTCACCCCGCAGGGTGCGCAGCTGTACCGCCACGTCGCCGCGCGGGGAATCCGCCAGGCAGGCGACGGTCTCGGCGGCCGACGGCCCGCACTCGACGAGCGCGCGGCCCAACCGCGGATCGACGGGCATCGCCGCGAGCTTCCGTCCCAGCGCGGTGGCCTCCCCGCGCTCGTCGACGGCCCCGATCCCCCGTAGGACCCCCTCGGCTTCGGCGATGGCGGGGGCCGGTGGGGCGTCGGGAAGCGGCAGGCCCTCCCCTCGCGGGGTACCCCAGCAGGCCAGGATGAGCGCCGCCTGCGTGAGGTCCGAGGTCGCGATCTCGGGCGCGATATGCGGCGGCAGGTGACGGTACTCGGCCTCGGTGTAACAGCGGATCACCTCGCCCGGGCCCTCCCGCCCGGCGCGTCCCGCGCGTTGATCGACGGTCGATTTCGCCGCGGAGACCGTCACCAGGCCGGTCATCTGGCGGGCGGCGTCGCGACGGGGCACCCGTGACAGGCCGGAGTCGACGACCACCCGCACGCCGGGCACCGTCAACGAGGATTCCGCGATCGAGGTGGCCACGATGATGCGGGGCCGGTCGGAGGGCGCGAGCGCCGCGTCCTGTTCCTTCGGGGTGAGTGAACCGTGCAACGGGAGGGCGCCGGGCAGGCGGGAGATGACGTGCTCGACCTCGCGGACGCCCGGCACGAAAACCAGGGCGGAGTGCCCGGTGCGCTCGACGGCGCGGCGGGCCTGCCCCGCGAGGTGGTCGAGGAAGGCCCGGGTGCCGGCCGTGCGGCCCTCATGTGGGGCGTAGGCGAAATCCAGCGGGTGCGTCACCGCCGGGGTGGACAGCACCTGCCCGCCCATCAACCCGGCGAAACGCTCCGCGTCCAGGGTCGCGGACATGGCGACCACGCGCAGGTCATCGCGCAGCTGCACCAGCTCCAGCAACATGCCCAGCGTCAGGTCGGAGTCGAGCTGGCGCTCGTGCACCTCGTCGACGGCCACCGCGCTGACGCCCTCGAGTTCCGGGTCGGACATCAGACGGCGCAGCAGCACGCCCGGGGTCACGAACTCCACCAGCTCACCGGGATGGTGCTCACCGCGGACGGTGTAACCGACGCGGCCGCCGAGCTGCGAACCGTCCAGCTGCGCCAGTCGACGGGCGGCAGCTCGCACCGCCACGCGTCTGGGCGCGGTGACCAGCACCTTTCCCCGCACATGATTGGCCAGGGCGGGGGGCACGAGCGTCGTCTTGCCCGTACCCGGCGGGGCCTGGATGACGGCGGTGGGCGAGGCGTCGAGAAGCGCAGGCAGTCGCCCGATGGTTTCGGCGACGGGCAGGCCCACGCCGATGCGGTCCAGATCAAACAAGCCGGTTGCCCCCCACCGGAACGCCCTCCGGCAGCTCCTCACGCTCCAGGTACGCGTCATCCGTGTTGAGGCGGCGGACGACCTTCGCCGGCGAGCCGAGCGCCAGGCAGTCATCGGGGATGTCCCTGGTCACCAGCGCACCTGCGCCGATGACGCAGCGGTCGCCGATGGTCACGCCCGGCATGACGAGCACCCCGGCGCCGAACCAACAGTCGTCACCGATCACGATGGGTTTACCCTGCTCCCAACCGCCGCGGCGCATCTCCAGGTCATTGACCGGGTGGCCGACGGTGATCAGCTGGCACCCGGGGCCGAACAGGGTGCGGTCGCCGATGGTCACCTCCGCGATGTCCAGGATGACCGTGTTGTAGTTGAAGAACACGCCCTCGCCCACGCGGGTGTGGCAGCCGTACTCGATGTAGGCGGGGGCGAAGACCTCGGGGACCTTCGAACCCGGGGCCAGCAGCTCGGCGAGGAGCTCCCCGGCGCGATCCGGGTCGGTGTTCGCCAGCTCGTTGAACTCCCTGCTGATCCGCGCGGCCTTCTCATGCTGCTCGACCAGCTCCTCGGAACCCGGCAGGTACCACTGCCCGCTGCGCATCTGCTCCAGGCCGGTGTAGGTTCTGGGGTTGAAATCGCTCATGTCGTCCATTGTGCCCTGCCGCGGGAGGTGAACCCGGATGTCGACGCTCTTCGACGATGGCCTGGCCCGGCCCGCGGCCCGCGTCGCGCCCGGGGTCGCCCACCTGCCCGGTTGGTTGCCGGTTGCCGACCAGCGCCGGCTGGTCGACCAGGCCCGCCAGATCGCCCGCTCCGTGACCGGCACGCCCCTGGCCATGCAGCGCCTGTCCGTGGGCACCGGGTGGACCAGCGCCCACATTCTCTCCGTGGGCCGGCACTGGACGACCCGGCCCTACCGCTACGTCTCCGAACTCGACGGGGTGAAGGTGCCGCCGGTGCCCGCCGCGTACGGGGAGCTGGCGCGTGCCGCGCTGGTGGCGGCCGCCTCGGTGGCCCGGGAGCTGGAACCGTGGGCCGACGGTTCGTTCCGGGCTGAGGCCGCGCTGATCAACTACTACCCGCCCGGATCCTCGATGGGGCTGCACGTCGACGCCAACGAAGTCTCCGAAGCCCCCGTGGTGTCATTGTCCATCGGGGACGAGGCGGTGTTCCGGATGGGCAATACCGCGGGCCGCTCCCGGCCCTGGTCGGACGTGACGCTGATGTCCGGTGACCTGGTCGTCTTCGGCGGGTCCGCGCGCCGGGCCTACCACGGGGTGACGGAGGTCCGCGACGGAACCGCACCCCCGGGGTGCGGTCTGCGGGAGGGGCGCGCCGGGCGGATCAACATCACCATCCGGCAGGTGGAGCTGTAATTCGCGGGCTGGGTGAACCGATCGGCCGGTGGCGGGGTCCGACGTCGGTGACAACCCATCTGCACCGGGCGAGGAGGGTGGGAAGCCGCCGATGGCCTACGCGGGGACCGGGATGCGGCGATCAACTTCGAACTCGCGGACGGTGGTCGGCTGATCCTGCGGATGCCGAAGAAGATGCTCGATGATCCGGTTGGCCTGGGACGGCGGACCGGGAGGGCCATCCGGAGACGACAGCCAGGGGAGGCTACGTGAGCGGACGCGTAAAAGTTCTCGGTGCCTGTCGCCGGGCAGGCGTATCGGGCCTGGTGGGATAACGATGACCCATCAGCATGAGGGGAAGTTTTACGCCTTCCTCCGCGCGGGCTTAAAAACCCGCTTGACGACGCCCCGGCCCGGCCCGGGTTGCGGAACTGCCTGCGCGTGAAAATAACCCGTGCCACACTCGTGGGCATGAGCATTCCCACAGACAAGAAGATCGCAGTCATCACCGGTGCGTCCTCGGGCATCGGGGCCGCCACCGCCGACACCCTCGCCGCCAACGGCTGGCACGTCGTTGTGGCCGCGCGCCGCAAGGAGCGGCTCGACGAGGTTGCCGAGAAGACCGGTGGCACCGCCATCGAACTCGACGTCACGGACCAGGGGAGCGTCGACGCCTTCGCGGAACAGTTGCCGCGGGTGGACCTGCTGGTCAACAACGCCGGCGGCGCGCTGGGTCTCGACCACGTGCGCGACGCCAACCTGGACGACTGGCAGGCGATGTACGACACGAACGTCCTCGGTGTGGTGCGGGTGACCAAGGCGCTGCTGCCGAAGCTGCTTGATGCGGAGAACGGGGAGGGACTGATCATCAACATCGGTTCCATGGCCGCCTGGAACGCCTACCCGGGCGGTGCCGGTTACAACGCCGCCAAATTCGGTCTGCGGGCGCTGACGCGCGCGATGCGCCAGGAGGAGAAGGACAACCCGCTGCGCATCACCGAGCTCGACCCCGGGCGGGTGGCCACCGACTTCTCCCTGGTCCGCTTCAAGGGCGACCACAACAAGGCCGACGCCGTCTACGCCGACAAGCTCAACCTCACGGCGGAGGACATCGCCGAGGCCGTGCGCTGGATCGCGTCGCTGCCGGCACACATGAACATCGACACGATCAACATCATGCCGCGCGACCAGGCCTGATCAGCCGGCCAGCACCCCGCCGATCAGGAAGCTGAGCCCCACGGCCAACAACCCGTCGCAACCGCTTTCAGGCACGGATACGGGCGGATCCCTGAGGGGCGGGCTTCCACCGATTCCGCCCGTTCGCAGGGTGGAGGTGGAAGTGGTTGTGGTGGATCAGATACTTTCCCACGGCGGGGTCACCGCAGCGTTTAGACTGTCGCCTCGTGATCGCCTCCGAATTCGCCGCCCTGCTCGCCGTCTGGATCGCGGCGATCGTCTCACCGGGTCCCGATCTGGTGCAGATCATCCGCCTGGGATCGCGCTCGCGCACCGCCGGCATCTGGGGAGCGGCGGGCATCATGACGGGCAACACCCTGTGGATCTGTGGCTCCCTGCTGGGACTCTCCGCCCTGATCAACGCCTATCCGGGTGTGCTCACGGTGCTCCAGCTGCTGGGCGGGTCCTATCTGCTGTGGATGGGGGTCGGTGCCGTGCGCGGTGGCCTGGCCACCCGGCGGCAGGCGGCGGTGCCCGTGCCCGTGATCGCCGGGACCTCCGACGCCGCTCACGAGCCCTCTCCCGACGCGGCGTCGACAAGCGCGGCGCGGGCCTGGTGGACCGGGGTGACCACGAACCTCGCGAACCCGAAGGCCATCCTGTTCTTCGGCGCCGTCTTCGCCCAGTTCATCCGCCCCGAGATGGGTGCGGCCGGGGCCGCGGTCATCGCGGTGGTCCTCGTGCTCACGGGTCTGCTGTGGTTCATCGGTTTCGCCCTGGCGGTGGGGGTGATGGCGAAGAAGCTGGTGCGCAACAGCACCCTGATCGACGTCGTCACGGGCGTGGTTTTCGTGGCGTTGGCCCTGTTCATGCTCTACGAGGGGATCGTGGGGGTGGGTGAGTGGTTCATCTGACCCCGCGGCCGGTCGCACCGCGCTAGCGTGAGGGGCGCACCGGTGCGGATTGCCCGAAAGGACGCCCATGATCATCACCACCAGCAGCTCCCTGGAGGGGCGCGACATCTACCAGTACCTGGACATCGTCGTCGGCGACCATGTCGTGGACACGAGTTGTTTCCAGGACCCCACCTCCGAGGACCCGGAGGTCTCGGGTGAGGGGAAGGTGCAGGCCGCCCGCCGGATCGCGCTGGACGAGATGCGCGAACAGGCTTCGGCGCTGGGCGCGAACGCGGTCATCGGGGTGGTCATCGGGCATCAGATGGTCGGGTCGGACCACCGGCTGCTGCTGGTCTTCACCACTGGCACCGCGGTCCGCCTGAAATACGCGGTCTAGGTCCACCGCCCCCTCCGGCCCCGGGCACGGTGGTCCCGCCCGGCCGGGATAGACTGGTGGCCATGCACGCAGCAGACGTCGCGATCCGCGACGAGACGATCAAACTCGGTCAGTTCATCAAGCTCGCGAACCTCGTCGCCACCGGCGGGGAGGCCAAGGAACTCATCTCCGACGGCCAGGTGACGGTCAACGGCGAGGTGGACGCCCGCCGCGGTCGCACGCTGCGCGCCGGTGACGTCGTCTGCATCGAGGACAACTGCGCGCGCGTCGTCAGTGCGGAGGAGTCGGAAGACGATTTCTTCGACGAGGCCACCGCCGACGACGATTTTGACCCGGAAAAGTGGAGGAACCTGTAAATGCCCGCTTTTGAGGCCCTCGGCGGAATGCCGTACTGGATCGACCTGACCACCTCCGACCCACGGAAATCCGCGCACTTCTACTCGGAGTTGCTCGGCTGGGAGATCCGCGAAGAGGTCGAGGGATCCAATTACCGCATCGCGCGCGTCCAGGGGTTGCCCGTCGCCGGGTTCATCCCGCAGGACGACAGCGCCCCCTTCCCGGACACGTGGATCACCTATTTCCTGGCCGACCACATCGAACGCCAGACGGGGCAGATCGCCGAACTCGGCGGGCGGGTGCTCGCCGAGCCGACCGAGGTGCAGCTGGGCCGCATGGCGGTGCTCACCGATGCCGCCGGGGCCATGTTCGGACTGATCGAACCCGCCGGCGAGGACGCGTTCGTCGCCGCCGGCGAGCCCGGCACCCCGGTCTGGCACGAGCTGACCACCACCACCCGGTACCGGGAGGCCCTGGACTTCTACCATTCCCTGTTCAACTGGGAGATCGCCACCGTCGACGCCGGTGAGGACTTCCAGTACGCCACCGCGATGTCGGAGGGCGCCCCCTTCGCCGGCATGTGGCGCGCGGAGGGGCAGTTCCCGCCGCAGGTTCCCAGTTTCTGGCAGTCCTACCTGGGGGTCCTCGACGTCGACGAGGCCGTCAAGCGGGTGCCGGAGCTCGGTGGTGAGGTCATCCGCGAGCCGTGGGACTCCGAGTTCGGCCGCATGGCGCTGATCTCCGATTCCACCGGCGCGACCGTCACCCTCTGCGCCATCGACGAGCCCGTCGAGGAGGATGACCTCAGCGAGGCCGAGAACATCCTGAACATGGACCTCAGCCAGCTGCGCCGTCAGTGACATGCTCGAGCTCGGCGACCTGACCTCCCGGGTCCTGGACGTCGTCGACCGGGTGCCCGCCGGCCACGTCACCACCTACGGTGATGTGGCCGCTGTCCTCGGCACCGGTCCGCGCCAGGTCGGGCGCGTCATGGCCAGCCACGGCCATCTCACCGCCTGGTGGCGCGTGGTACGTGCCGACGGTTCCAGCCACGACCCCGCCCGCTCTGTCCCGCACTGGGACGCCGAGGGGATCCCCCATGACGGCCGCGTCGTGCGGCTGGGGGAGTGTCGGCACTGAGCGGCGCCGCAATCCTGTGACGCCTGCCGGATCCTGTGATCAGTATCGGGCAGGGTGATCGTGGGCAACAGTCGACAACCCCCAGGTCACCCCTCTACCCTCCTTAACTATTGACCGACAGTTAAAATCGGAGTAGTTTTCCTGTTGCGCGACAGGTAACAGCGCGGGTGCCCGCGGTCGGTCCTGCCGCTCCCACAACCTGAAAAAGGAAGAGCACCGTGGAAGCTGCAGACATCGCCTGGATCCTGGCGGTGTTCGTCCCGGTGGCGCTGATATTCCCGGGCCTGGCCTTCCTCTACGGGGGCATGCCCGGCAGCAGCCAGGTCCTGAACATGTTCATGATGGTGATGAGCTCGCTGGCCGTCACAACCGTCATCTACGTCGCCTACGGCCACGGACTGGTCATGGGGATTCGCTCGGCGGCCTCGGGCTGATCGGCAACCCGCTGGAGTTCGCGGGCTTCGACACCCTGATCACCGATGACGGCGCGGGTGGCCTGCTCTGGGGAGGGTTCTACATCCTCTTCACCGCCATCTCGCTCGCACTCGTCCCCTCGGATGCCGCGGGGCGCATGAAGTTCTGCTCCTGGCTGATCTTCGGTGCCCTGTGGACCACGCTGGTCTACGCCCCGCTCGCCCACCGGGTGTTCGCCTTCGACGGTCCCGGGACCGTGGGTGGTTGGCTGACCAACCAGGTCGGCATGCACGACTTCGTAGGCGGCACCGCCGGTAGCGCGAATTTCCTGGCCATCTACGTCGTGATCAATTCCGTCCCCGCGGCGGCCGGCGGCATGCTCGGCTTCATCGTCGTGGAGAGGCTGCGGCGACGGCAAGCCCACCCTGCTCGGCCTGGCCACCGGCATCATCGCGGGCCTGGTGGGCATCACCTGGAAGAACCGCCACGGCATCGACGACTCGGTCGACGTCTTCGCGGTCCACGGCGTCGCGGGCATTGTCGGCGCCTTCTACGTCATGCTGCTGGGCGACGGCCGCGCCCGCCGACGTCCGGGGCGTCCTCCCCCCGTGGTGACCTGGGCCTGCTGTGGCGCGAACCGCTGGCCGTGGCCGTCACCTCGCCTGGGCCTTCAGCGTCACCTGGTTGATCGCCAGGGCAATGATGCTGGTCGCCGATATCCGCATCTCCCCCGAAGGCGAGGACGCGGGCATCGACCGCATCATCCACGCCGGGACCGCCTACGACCAGCGCCAGTCGGTGATGTTCGGCATGGTCTCCCGCCCGGCCGCCGCCGACACCCGGAACGACCGGAACGACCGGAAGGCCGCCGCGCCCGCACTGAAGAACGCACTGAACAAGGCCGACACCACCACCGCCCGAGGAGCCCACCCATGACCACCGCCACCGTCGTCACCCCCGCCATCGACTTCCGCTACCTCTCTGAACCGGGCATGATCGCCGCCGGGGTCACCGACATCGCCCGCTGCGTCGACGTCATGGAGGGGGACCCTCGTCCTCCTGGCGGAGGGCGACTACCCAGGGCCGGCCAGGACGCCGACTCCCACGGCGCGATGATCACCTTCCCCGCCGAGCCCGCCCACCCGGGCATGACCGCCGCTTCATGGCCATGCCCGCCTACCTGGGCGGCCGCTTCAACAACACCGGCGTGAAATGGCACGGCTCGAACGCCGCCAACCGCGCCGACGGCCTGCCCCGCTCCATCCACGTCTTCATCCTCAACGACACCGTCACCGGCGCCACCGGGCCCGGAGCCTCCCCCTATTTCCGCCGTGAGTGGCTCAGACCCGGCGCGTTCCTGCCACTGCTGGCCGCCGCCCGCTTCGACGACGACTTCATCAAGGGGGGAGCCACCCTTGTCGTCGATTACCGGGGCCTCTACGATTCGTGGCACGACGAGTACGGCGTGGGCGGCGCTTACCGCCTCCTGGGAATCCCGGGCAACCACTGGTGGGATCTGCTCGCCGAGGGCATGCCCGCCGCCGATCGGATCACCCGGATCGGCGACATCTCCGCCGGCCGGGCCCCCGGGCGCACCAGTGACGGCGGGATCATCCTCTATTCCGTGGGCGGCATACCCGTGGAGGACGTGGCTGTGGCCCGCGGCATTGGCATCACCCTCAACCTCTGGGACCGCCCGGTCCTGTCCTGACGAACCAGCACCCGGGAAGAAGGAAAGCCCATGCCAGCCAAGCTCCGTATCGCCGTCATCGGACTCGGCACCACCGGATCAATGGCCCTGTGGCGCCTCAGCCGCCGCCCCGACGTCGAGGTCATCGGCTTCGAGCAATTCGGCCTCGGCCACGGTTACGGCGCGTTCACCGGTGAATCCCGCCTGTTCCGCACCGCCTATCACGAGGGCGCGAAGTACGTGCCCCTCCTCCTGCGCGCCCGGGAACTGTGGCAGGAGCTCGGCGTGGCCGTCGGCCGAGAACTCCTCCACCCCTTCGGTGTGCTCACCGTGGGCAGGGAGGACGACGCCCCCTTCCAGCGCATGCTCGCCTCCGTCGACACCCATGACCTGCCGCATGAACGCCTGAGTGCGGAACAGATGCGGCGTCGATACCCGGGCCTGGACTTCCGCGACGACGAGGCCGGCGTGATCGATCTGCTCGGCGGGGCACTGCGCCCGGAGCTGTCGGTGATGAGCGCGCTGGAGGAGGCGCTGCGGGGCGGCGCGACCATCCACGACCATGAGCGCATTCTCGCCGTCACCGACACCGGCGACGGCGTGAAGGTCACCACCGACGCCGGCGAGGAAACCGTCGACCGCGTCATCGTCACCGCCGGCAGCTGGATCAATCAGCTCGTGCCGCAGGTCGCTGACCTGGTGGAGGTGCGCAAGATGGTGCTCACCTGGTTCCTGCCGCGGATCTGCTCCGACTTTGATCCGTCCAGTCTGCCGTGCTTCATCCGTGACCGCGACGGCTTCCACATCTTCGGCGCCCCCTGCGTCGACGGTTACAGCGTCAAGATCGCCGGCATGGACGTCTGGGGAGGGCCCGGCACGGACCGCGTCGAGCAGGCCGACCTGCGCCTCGACTGCGCGCGGGTCTCCGAATTCGGCCGCCGGGTCCACGATCTCTTCCCCGGCGTGCAGCGCGAACCGAGCCGCTTCTCCGTCCACTTCGACACCTACACCGACAGCCGGGACCCCATCATTGACCGCTTCGGCGACGTCGTTGTGGTCACCGGCCTGTCCGGCCACGGTTTCAAGCTCGCGCCGACGATCGGGGAGTTGGCGTGCGACCTCGCACTCTTCGGCCGGGCGCGCGGCCTGCACCCCGATTTTGCGGCCGCCGCACATCGCCCGGTCGTCGTCCCCGCCTGAGCCGGGACCGCTTGTCGACGCCGTCCCGGGGGTCGCTTCGGCGACCGGTTTCCGGGGGTCCGGCAGTCCTGACGGGATATTTTCCGAGCTGTTTTCCGCCACCGGGCGCCCGCGGTTCGGCGGGCTCCGGGGAGGTTCTGGCGGGCGGGGAATGCCGCTGGTCAGCTCGGATATCCGGGGAAGAGTCGCGGTCGGGGGGTTCGGGCCTGAGTCAAGTCGACCTGAGGGAAATCCCGCCTGCGCCGTGTGGTAGCTGCTGGCATACTGAGAATCAGAACGATCTTCTTGTATGCAAGGAACCTACTGCTCGACATTCGAGTCCCGGAGTGTAACCACTCCGGGCTCAGGACCGGAAGGGAACTTCAATGACACCGAATCAAGATCGCACCCAGGCAGCCAAGGACGCCACCCAGGAGGAGACGTCCAAGGTCGCGGGCGAAGCCCAGAACGCCGCAAAGGAGGTGACCGGCACCGCCCGCGAGGAAGCCAGGCAGGTCACCGCGGAGGCCACCGACCAGATCCGGTCCCTGGCCTCCACGGCCCAGGACGAGTTCTACTCCCAGGCCTCCACCCAGCAGCAGCGGTTGGCTGAGCAGTCCCGCACCGTCAGCGATGATCTCCAGCGGATCGCCCGCGGGGAGCAGCCCGAATCGGACATGGTCAACCAGTTCGTGTCGATGATCGCGGACCGCGCCGAGAAATTCACCACTGAGCTGGAGACCAAGCAGCCCGCCGACCTGCTCAACGACGTCCGCCGCTTCGCCGCCCGCCGTCCCGGCACGTTCCTGGCGATCGCCGCCGGCGTCGGCCTGGTCGCCGGCCGCCTGACGCGTGGACTGTCTGACAGCAATGACGAGCAGCCGCGCTCCGGGGCCATCACCCCGCGTCCGGCGGTCCCGCAGCGGACCACCACCCCGCCGCCCGCCGCCCCGCTGCACACGCCGGTGGGCGACACCCCCGCGATCGCCACCGGCGGTTACCCGGCCCACTCGCCTGGCACGCCTTCCGTCGGCCCCTCGGACACCCCCATCGGTGATTCGCTGGGTGGTGCCCCCACGGGTGGCACGGGGGAGCGCCCCAGCAACTACCTTGACGACATCGTCAACCGGGGAGACCAGCGATGAGCGCCCCCTTCGACGACCGGACCAGACCCACCCCGGGGGGCGATCCCGCCGTCGGCTCCAGCCGCGTGCCCGACACGGAGGCGGAGACCCGCGCCCGGAATGAGTCGCTGGGCAGTATGTTCTCCAACCTCACCGAGAACCTCTCCACCCTGGTGCGCCAGGAAATCCAGCTGGCCAAGGTGGAGGCCACTGACTCGGCGAAAAAGGCCGGCGCCGGCGCGGGCATGTTCGCCGGAGCCGCCATCGCGGGTTTCTTCGTGCTGATGTTCCTCTCCCTGGCCCTGATGTGGGCCCTCGGCAGCCTCGTGCACTGGGGCTGGTCCGCGCTGATCGTGGCGGGCATCTGGGCCATCATCACCGCCGTGCTCGCCGTGGTCGGCAAGAGCCGTCTGAACCAGATGAAGGGTCTGCCCCAGACCCAGGAAACCGTCCAGGAGATTCCCCCGACCCTGAATCCCAACAAGGAGACGCCATGAGCAACAACCCCGATGACATCCGCGCCGACATCGAGCGCACCCGCAGCGAGCTCGGCCGGGACGTCGACGCCCTGGCCGAGAAGGTGGACCCCAACAAGGCCGTGGAACGACAGACCGACAAGATCCGCGGCAAGTGGACCGATCTGCGCGAATCCGTCATGGGCAGCGCCGACGACGACCACGTCTACGGCCCCGATTCCAACTCCGGCATGCAGGACGCCCGCGAGCAGGCCGGGGAGATGGCGGACCAGGCCCAGCAGATGGCCCGCAACGCCCCCCAGGAAGTGAAACGGCGCACCCGCGGGAATCCGCTCGCGGCCGGGCTCATCGCCCTGGGTGCCGGGTGGCTCGTCGCTTCGTTGATGCCCGCCAGCCGCGCCGAACAGGACGTCGCCGCCACGGTGAAGGACAAGGCCGAGCCCATGGTGGAGGAGGCCAAGTCCGTGGCGAAGGACATGGGGGAGACCCTCCAGCCGCAGGCCCAGGAGGCCGCCGCCTCCGTCAAGGACTCCGCCGCCACCAGCGCCCAGCGCGTGAAGGAGGAGGGCCAGCACCGGGCCGAGGGACTCCGGGACGATTCCCGGGAGGCCGCCCAGCGGGTCCAGGACACCGCCCGCGACTCCTGAGCCGCGCGCCATACTCCCACCGTGGCGAACCGCCCGGGGCCGTGCATCGGCGCCGGGCGGTTCGTCCGTCCTGGAAAATTCCACCCACCGACGCCGCGTGGGCGTCGACAAGCGGCACGTCCCGTGTAACCCCGTGACCTCCATCCGTGTGTCACCCCGGTAGCGGTAGGTAGTCTTTTTGGCATGGTCGATACGGCGGCTCATGGAAGGAAGACGGCGGGGATCCCCCGTGCGTGGCTCTATCTCGCTGCGGCGATCGTCACGGAGGTCATCGCGACCCTGTCGCTGAAGGGCGCGCTGGAGAACCCCCTTCTCTATGCCGTCGTGGCCGTCGGATACGTCTCCGCCTTCTTCTTCCTCTCCCGGGTGCTGCAGGCTGGCCTGAGCGTCGGCGTGGCCTACGGCATCTGGGGCGCGTGCGGAGTGGCGGCGACCGCCGTGCTGTCCCACTTCCTCTTCGGTGAACCACTGACCCCCGTCATGCTGCTCGGCATCGCCGTCATCATCGCCGGGGTGCTGTGCATCGAGCTCGGTGGCCGGAAGGCGGTGGAGAAATGAGTTGGCTGTACCTCGGACTGTCGATCGCCCTCGAGGTCACCGGCACGCTCTCGCTGCGCATGGCCGTGGCCAGCCGGCGTGCCTGGTATGCGGTGGTCGTCGTCGCCTATGTCCTGGCTTTCAGCTTCCTGTCCGCCTCGCTGAACGCCGGCATGCCGCTCGGAGTCGCCTACGGCATCTGGACCGCCCTCGGCGTCGTCCTCACCGCGCTCCTGGGGCGGGCGCTGTTCAAGGAGCCCTTCACCTGGGTGATGGGCGTCGGTGTGGCCCTGATCGTGGCCGGGGTGCTGCTCGTGGAACTGGGGGCGACGTACTGAGTCGGGTGCGCCCGTGCGCGGGAGTGACTACTCTCGCCACCATGACTGAGCTGACCACGACCACCCGCGCCTGGGGCACCCCGGGCTTCGCCCAGCCGCTGGAGCCGGTGACCATCGAACGCCGCGCCCCGCGCGCCGACGACGTGCGCATCGCCATCGAGTACTCCGGCATCTGCCACTCCGACATCCACACCATCCGCGGCGACTGGGGGGAGCGGCAGTATCCGTTGGTCCCCGGCCATGAGATCGTCGGCCGCGTGGAGGCCGTCGGCGACGGGGTCACGAAGTTCACGGTCGGTGAGCGCGTCGGCGTCGGTTGCTTCATCAACTCCTGCGGCGAATGTGAACCGTGCCGGGCCGGAGAGATCTCCTACTGCGACAACGGCGTGGTCACCACCTACGGCGCCGAGGACGCCTACGCCGACCAGGAGTACAGCCAGGGTGGATACGCGCAGGCCATCGTGGTGCGCGAGGACTTCGTCATCCGCGTCCCCGAGTCCCTCGACCCGGCCGCCGCGGCCCCGCTGCTGTGCGCGGGCATCACCACCTTCTCCCCGCTCAAGCACTGGGGCGCGGGGCCCGGCAAACGCGTGGCCATCATCGGCATGGGCGGCCTCGGGCACGTCGGGGTGAAGATCGCCGCCGCCATGGGCGCCGAGGTCACCGTCTTCTCCCATTCCACCCGCAAGCGTGACGACGCCCTGCGCTTCGGCGCCACCCACCACGTCTCCACCGCCGACGGCCTCCCGGACGAGTGGCGCAACTACTTCGACCTCATCCTCAACACCGTCTCCGTCGACCTCGACATCGACGCCTACCTGAACCTGCTGCGTTTCGACGGCACGCTGGTCCAGCTCGGCCTGCCCGGCGCGCCGCTGCAGACGAAGACGCGCACCTTCACCCAGAAACGCCGCAGCCTCTCCGGTTCGCTGGTCGGCGGCATCCAGGAGACACAGGAGATGCTGGATTTCTGCGCCGAGCACGGGGTGCACGCCGAGATCGAGCTCATCGGCGCTGAGAAGATCAACGAGGCCTATGACCGCACCATCTCGGCCGACGTGCGCTACCGCTTCGTCATTGACGCGGCGACGCTCTAGCGGTGCCCTGACCGGATCACTGAGCGGCTACCGTGGATCCCATGACCGACTTCCCGTTCCCTGAGACCGTCGAGGAATTCCGTGCCGCCCGTGAGGCGGTGGAGGCACGCATTGCGGACGCCGCCGGCCGCGTCGGCCGCGACGCCGCCGAGGTGCGCCTGCTTCCGGTGTCCAAGACCTGGCCGCCGGAGCGCCTGCGCCTGGCCATCGAGGCCGGCATGACCACCCTGGGGGAGAACCGCATCCAGGAGCTGGCCACCAAGGCCGAGGAGCTGGCGGACACCGGCGTGCGCTGGTGCGCGATCGGCCACCTGCAGCGCAACAAGGCGCGTGACTGCGCCACCTACGCGCATGAGTTTCACGCCCTGGATTCGGTGCGCGTGGCGGAGGCCCTCCAGCGCCGACTGGAAACCGTCGACCGTCAGCTGGATGTGTTCGTGCAGGTGAACACCTCCATGGAACCGCAGAAACACGGACTTGCCGCCGACGACGTCGAGGGTGTGCTCACGGAGCTGGTGGAGTTTGACCGCCTGCGCGTGCGGGGCCTGATGACGCTCGCGGAGTTCTCCCCGGCCGAGTCCGTGGTGCGCCCCTGCTTCGTGCGCCTGCGGGAACTGCGCGACCGGCTGGTCCCGAGCCTGCCGGAGGGCATGAGCCTGGACGAGTTGTCCATGGGCATGTCCGGTGATTTCGAGTGGGCCATCGAGGAGGGCGCGACCACCGTGCGCGTCGGGCAGGCGATCTTCGGGCGGCGTTCGACCGGTGACAGCGAGTACTGGCCGCGGCAGGCCTGAAGGGCGCGGGCCACGGCCCGCGTCTTCCCCAGGCGAGCCGCCGTTTCAGACCTTGAGACTCGCGTCTTCCCTCAGGCGAGCCGCCGCGTTCTTCGCGGCGAGGTAGGCGAACGTCACGCCCTGGCCGATCGTGGCCCCGGGACCGGGGTAGTAGCGGCCGAAGGCGTTGGCCGCCGCATTGCCACTGGCATATAGGCCCTCAATGACCGCGCCGTCCTCCGTGAGCGCCCGGGCCTGTTCGTCGGTGGTGATTCCGCCGCAGGTGCCCAGGTCGCCGGGGACCACCCGTACCGCATAGAACGGGCCCTTGGTCAGCGGGCGGAGATTCGGGTTCGGGGTGTTCGTCGGATCCCCGTAGTAGCGGTCGTAGTGCGTGCCGCCCCGACCGAAGTCATCGTCGATGCCCTGGACGGCCAGTTCGTTGAAGCGCCGGGTCCCTCCGGGTAGGTCATCCACCCCGATCATGTGTCCCAGCTCCTCAAGGGACGCGGCCTTGTGCGCGATGCCCGCGTTGTACCAGCTCCTCGGCAGCGGCATGCCCGGCATGATCCCGCCCCCGAAGAGGTAGCTGTTGCGGTACTGCTGGTCGAAGATCAGCCAGGCCGGCAGGTGGGGGTCCTCACCGTCGTCGTGGCCCAGCAGGACCTGCCCCGCGGTCATGTAGTCACAGGACTCGTTGAAGAAGCGGTGCCCGGTCGAGTCCACGATCATCGATCCCGGAAGGGAGCGCTCGGCGAGCAGCACGCTGGGGGAGCCACCTTCCTCCGCCGGGGGAATCGCGGGGAACCACCAGGCCTGGTCCAGGAGCGACAGACCCGCGCCCGCCTCCTGCGCGATCTGCAGGACGTCACCGGTGTTCTCCGGATTGCCGAAGGCCCATCCGGCCTCCAAGGCGGGAGACTGGTACTTACGGCGCAGCCGGAGGTTGTGGTCGAAACCACCCGCGGCCAGCAGGATCCCACCGGAGGCGGCGACGCGCACGGACTTCCCCTCACGCTTAACGACGACGCCGGTCACCTGGTCGTCGTCGAAGACCAGCTCGACCAGTGGACTGTCCGTCCACATCTCCACCCCGGCCTGGCGGGCGCCGGCGATCAACCCGGCGGCAAGTGCCGCGCCCCCGGCCACCATGTTCCGGCCACGGGCCTTTCCGCCGACGCCCTGGGCCAGGCGCACCGCGATCTTCGGCAGGGCCGTGACCGGGCGGCGCAGCATGAGGTTCATCCACTTGTAGTCGCCGGAGGTCACCGGCATGGGCACCGGTGCGGACATGGGGCCCTGGCGCACCAGGGCGGCGTCCTCGCCGAGCGAGTTGAGGTCGAAAGGCAACGACTCAATTGACCGGCCGATCGCTGAACCGCCGACCTCATCGGAGAAGTAGTCGGCGTACTCCCGCATGTGCACGAATTCGAGTGGCGTGGCGGCCTGCAGTTCCTCGACGACCGTGGGGGCGTGATCGAGGAAGGCCAGGCGGCGGGCCCGTGGGGCGGTGTCGCCGACGATGTGGTCCAGATAGTCTTCGGCCCGTCGGCGGTTGTCGGGGAACCCGTCCCCCGCGAGGACCCCGTTGCCGGGCATCCACATCCCACCGCCGGACATGGCGGTTGATCCACCGAGGTAGGCGCTCTTCTCCACGACCAGGACGCGTAGTCCCAACCGGGCCGCGGTGAGTGCCCCGAACAACCCGGTGCCGCCGCCCACGACCACGAGATCGTAGGTGTGGTCCCAATTTTGTGATCTCATTACTACCTTTCCTAAATGTGTGTTGCACGTCACCTGCAAAACTACACCGGGTGCATATTGCTGCGGGGGTTTTTGGTGAAAGATTGATCCCGTCGGGTGTTGACAGGCGGGAATGGGGGCAGCGGACGGGACAGGGAGGGGCCGGCGGTCTACACTCTCCGGTATGAATCGTGTGAGCATTGCCACCGTCGTGGCAGCGGTACTGTCCGCCCTGGCACTGCTTGGCACTCCGGCAGCCACCGCCGCGCAGCTTGATCCCTCGGCGGTGCCGCCGCGGACCCAGATCACCCTGTTGTCCGACGACGGCACCCGAGTGTCCACCCCCAACTCCGGCGAGTCCCGCCCCGCGCTGTCACTGTCCAAGCTCTACCTGGGCCACTGGGTGCTCCACCACGGGGCGCCCGCCGACAAGCTGCAGGTCGAGCAGATGATCCGGGTTTCCGACGACGGGATCGCGTCGCGTCTCGACGCCACGTACCCGCAGGCCATCCCGCAGACGATCGCCGCCTTCGGACTGGGGCAGACCTCCCACAACGGTTACTGGGGGGCGGCCAGCACATCCTCGGATGACGTGGCCCGTTTCCTCTCGCAGGTCCGGCACGATCCGGTCGCAGCCCCGCTGCTGGCCGGCATGGTCACCGCCGCACCCGTGGCGGCGGACGGTTACGCCCAGAACTTCGGCACGGCCGTGGTTCCGGGGGCGTACGGCACGAAATTCGGTTGGTCGAACAACCGCGACGTCCACGCCACCGCATCGGTGGGCCCGGGGTGGACGCTGGTCGCCAACACCTACGGTGGGCCGGCCGCCCACACCGACGACGTCAGCCGCGCGGTCCGCGGTGGCTTCGGTGCACCTGCGGCGCCCGCCCCGGGCGCGTCCGCCCCCGTGCTCGACCTGGGCAGCTCGACCATCCCCGCGGTCACGGGCGCCGAACTGAAGGGGCAGCTGGCCTGCCACGATCCCCACAATCTGCGTGGGGTGATCCCCGACGAGGTCGTGTTGCCGGCCGATCTTGCGGGAGCTGTGCCACGCTGCTGACCGCGGTGGGGTGAAACCGGCCGGAGCGGGGCGTCGGCGTCTGTCTCAACTCCGTGACGGGTCTCGCAATAAGCCTGGGGCGTCCTTACGATGGGATTGTCGCACGACATGACCAGGACGCCGCACGAGCGCCGGGGGCATCCCGGGCCGCTTCGGCCGACGAGAGGATTATCCCGTGGCATCGCAGGACTACATCGACGACACTCTGGAGGCCGTGGACGCCCCAGCCCCGGACAGCGAGGAGAAACCGGATCATCCCCCGAAGCTGACCGGTTCCAGCTGGAAGTACGCGCTCAAGCGCTCCGTGAAGGAGTTCTCCTCAGACGGCGGCCCCGACCTGGCGGCCATGCTGACCTATTACACGGTGCTGTCCCTGGCCCCGGCTCTGCTGGCGGTGTTCTCGATCATCTCTCTGGTGCTGGCCAACAACGCCGACACCGTGACCTCCCTGGTGGAGGATTTCGCCGAGGAGTACGTCCCCGCCGACTACCATGACCTCGTCATGGATCTGGTCGACACCATCACGGGCTCGGCCAGCGGCGGCGTGGTCGCCCTGATCATCGGTATCGCCACCGCCCTGTGGTCCGCGTCGGCCTATGTCAAGGCATTCTCCCGCAGCACCAACACCGTCTATGGCCGGGAGGAGGGTCGTGGCCTGATCAAGATGACGGCCACGATGCTGCTGACCACGCTGGGTCTGCTGTTTGGGATCGTGTTGATCCTGATCTCCCTGGCCCTCAACGAGACGCTCGTCTCCGGGCTGCTGGGGCCCATCGCCGAGCCCCTCGGTCTGGGCGGGGCGCTCGACTTCCTGATGGGCAGCTTCCTGCCGATCTGGACGTGGATAAAGTGGCCGGTGATCCTGGCGCTGCTGATCACGCTCATCGCCGTGCTCTACTACTTCACCCCGAACGTGAGGCAGCCGAAGTTCACCTGGGTGAGCCTCGGGTCGATCGTCGCCATCGTCGGCATCGCACTCGCCGGTGTGGCGCTCTACGTCTACTTCAGCTTCTTCGGCAGCTACAGCTCCTACGGCGCAATCGGTGGCGTGATGGCCCTGCTGCTCACCCTGTGGGTGTTCAACATTGTCCTGCTGCTCGGCGTCGAGATCGACGCCGAGGTCGAACGCGCCCGCGAGCTGCAGGCCGACATCGCGGCCGAGGAAAATATCCAGCTGCCGCCGCGCGACACCGCCAAGGTGGAGAAGCAGCAGAAGAGCCAGGAAAAGCTCGAGGCCGACGGTCGTGAACTGCGCGCCACGCACAACGGCGGCACCGCGGAGGAGCGGGAGGAGGACGACGACACTGAAGACGACAGCATCGATGACGAAGGGGCTGGCCGCCCGGGCAGCACCGCCTACCGGGCGGACTGAGGCACGGTCGTGCCCACGCGGGCGTCGGTGAGCGTGTTCTCCCGTCCCACAGACCCTGACGCGCTGTGGAAAGATGGGCGTCGGGCGGCGCGAGCGCGAGGCGGGTCGCCCCACGAGAAGAGAGGACCGTGAGGTGCCGCCCCAGGAGTACATCGACGCGACCCTGCGGGCCGCGGTTGCGCCCGCCCCCGATCATGACGAGAAGCCGACGCGCCTGCGCAGCCTGAGCGCGGCGAGCTGGCGCTACGCCACCAAACGGGTGATCAAGGAATTCTTGGGGGAGGGGATCATCGACCTGGCGGCCCTGCTGACCTTCTTCACGGTGCTCTCCCTGGCGCCGGCGCTGCTGGTGGTCTACTCGGTGATCACGCTCATGCTCTCGAGCAACGCGGAACAGATCACCGGCCGGGTGGAGAATTTCGTGCAGGACTACGTCCCGGCGAACTACCAGGACCTGGTGCTGGACATGATCGAGGCGGTGACCGGTTCCGCCACCGGCGGCGCGGTCGCCCTGGTCGTCGGCGTGGTCATCGCACTGTGGACCTCCTCGGCGTACGTGCGGGCCTTCTCCCGCTGCACGAACTCCATCTACGACCGGATGGAGGGACGCCGCTTCTTCCGCAAGGCCGGCGCCATGGTCCTGACCAATGTCGGCCTGCTCATCGGGGTGGTGGTCATCCTGGTTTCGTTGGCGCTCAACGCCACGCTGGTGACCGGGGTGCTCGGCCCCATCGCCCAACCCCTCGGCCTCGACGGGGTGCTCGACTACCTGCTGCGTACCTTCCTGCCCGTGTGGGTGTGGGTGAAATGGCCCGTGATCCTCGGGGTGCTCATGAGCCTGGTGGCGATGCTCTACTACTTCACCCCGAACGTGCAGCAGCCGAGATTCCGGTGGCTCAGCCCCGGCGCGGTCGTCGCGATCCTCGGCATCGGGCTGGCCGCCGCCGGCCTGTACGTCTACTTCTCTCTCTTCGCCGTCTACAACTCCTATGGCGCGGTCGGGGCGATCATGGCGCTGCTGTTCACCCTGTGGGTGTTCAATATCGTGCTGTTGCTCGGTGTGAAGATCGACGTCGAGGTCGAACGCGCCCGCCAGCTGCAGGCGGGCTTCCCGGCGGAGGAGGACATCCAGCTCCCGCCGCGCGACGTCTTCCGCGTGTTGAAGATGAAGGAGACGCAGGAGCAGCTGACCGCTGGCGCCCACGAACTGCGCCTGGCGCACAACAGCACTGAGGCGGCGGGCGGCACAACCGATGACGGGGCCGATGCGGTGGACGGGTCGTTTGACGACACCGCGGAGGAGCGTCCCGGCAGCACCGCCGCGTGGGCGGTGGAGGCCGTGCGGGCGGCCGACGAGGAGGATGAGGGGGGCCGGGACGTGGCGCGGACCTGACCGGGCAAGGCTGAAACCCACCGCGCCGGGAGGGTGTCTAGCGCTGATCCGCTCTTTTGTCGGACCCCGGGAACACCGCGTCCTCCGCGTAACTGCGCCACCGTTCCACACAGCTGCTCCCGCAGCGCGGCCATGAAGGGGTCGCCCTCGGACGCCCAGGCGTCG
>CAYSIP010000001.1:32570-41927 GCA_964431055.1 uncultured Corynebacterium sp.
CAGCTGCTCCCGCAGCGCGGCCATGAAGGGGTCGCCCTCGGACGCCCAGGCGTCGAGGTCGAATCCCTCCCGCCAGCGCGGACGGCCGTCGGGGTGGTCCTCCCGCAGAAGGTAGTTGCCCTGCCACTGCCGCGATCACACCGCCAGGCGCCGCCCCAGTTCCCCGGTCAATCCCAGTTCTTCCGGGTGGGGGAGATGGCCGGGGCGGAAGCCGTCCGGCCGGGGATGCGGGACCGTGTCCGCCCACAGCGAGTACATGTTGCCCCACTCGGGCTGGACCTGCAGCCGGGGTCCGACCTCATCAACCACGCAGGAACCCCGCGACGTCCCGCACGCGTTGCCGGGCGACCTCGGGCGTCGAGACGCGGTGGCGGGAGACGTACTCGCGGACCTCGACCTGAGCGGCGTCCGTGAGCCCCTCCGGGCGGGCGGCGATCTCGTCCTGCAGGGCGATCTGCGCCAGGGTGCGCGGCCACTGCTCCGCGATCGGTACGGACGCGCCGTCGCGGATCTCCTCGGGCAGGCCGGCCACCGAACCAAGGTCGGGGAAGGTGAGTACGAGGGCGTCGAAAAGCTTCGCGTTCATCGCCGCGAGCGCCGCGCCGGAGGAATAACCCCAGCCCGTGATGGAGGTGGCGTTGTGGTGGCGGGCGTAACCGACGGCATTGTCCACCACCGTGTTCATCTCCCGCACCGTGGAGGCCGGCGCGAGGGGGTAGTCCAGGTCGAGGATGACGGTGCCCGACAACTGCGCGGCGGCGGCCACCTCCGGACGCCAGGAGATCTCGAGCGCGGAACCGGAGCCGCGCCACCAGCCGCCCGAGTGGAAGGACACCGCCCACGCGCCCGTCGGCTCGGAGGGGGTGAACAGGCGGCCGCCGACCTCCGGGACCTCGGAAACCTCGATGCCGTCCGCGAAGGCGACGCCCGGCATGGAGTGGTCGAGACCGGAGCCGAGCATGAGCATCGCGGTGTGCGTGATGCGGTCGGGCAACCGCGCGATGTAGTTGTCCGCCGGGTCCGGATCCCCCGCCCCGCCCTTCCACGGCGGGGTGAAGTCCGGGGTCTCGTAGTGGGCGTCGATATAGGAGTACAGCTGCTCGAGCTGCTCCTCCGGGGACAGGTCACGATCCTGCCCGCCCACCTGGAACTCGCTGCGGTGCCGCTCTTCCTGCAGCTGCTCGGGGGTCTTCTCACCGGTCGTCATGTCTCGCTCGCTCATGGCGACCAGCCTAGTGCGCCCACCGTGGCAGCGTCCGGTTTCCCGCCCCCTCCCGCGCGTGGGCGATTACCCTGGTGGGTAACACACCCGTCACTGAAGGAGCCTGAACCATGAGCGGAATCGCCCAGATCCACGACGCCGTCCTCAACCCCACCAAGGAGCAGATCTCCACCACCTTCGGCGGATTCGTGGAGCTGCTCGGCAGCTACCGCCTGGTCGACCCCGGTGACGAGGTCGGCATCGAGGTGCTCATCGGAACGGATCTCGACGGCCGCATCGTGCAGCTCCCCCTGACCTACCGGCCCGGCGAGCTCGATCCCGAACACACGCTGACGGAGATGGAGCACAACATCCTCGGCCACCGCTGGGTCTCCAACGCCCTCGGCGATCCGGTGGCCGTCACCCAGCTCCTCCGCACCATCCTCGCCGGTGATGACGGCGCCGAATTCTCCGACGGGACCCCCGCGGCGCTCGAGATCGCCGGCTCAGGTTCCGGTGAAGTCGCCGTCTCCGAGGTCAAGCTCACCGAGGCCACCCGCCAGCGCGCGGTGGGCACCGTGCGTGTCGACGACCGCGTCCGCGGCTTCCAGCTGCGCATGCCCCGGGTGCCGCTGTCACCGCGCAGCCTCGCCGCGGGGCACACCACCACCCGCCTCAACCTCACCGGTTGGCTGCCCTCCCTGCCCGACAAGAAATACGTCATCGCCGAGCTCCACTGGCGCGACCTGTGACCGCCCGTCCCGTCCTGCTGCCCACGGAGGAGGTCATCACCGAGCGGGCGGGCGGCTTCGCCCGGTTGTCCGGCATGTACTGGCCCGCGCCGCGCCGCGGACCGGAAAACCCGGACGAGGAGCAGGTCGGCGCGATGGTCTACGTGGGCGAGGACGCGGACGGGCGGCTCGTCCAGCTGCCCGTGACCTTCCGCACCTCCGAGTTCGACCCGGCGCACACCCTCGCCGAGGTGAAGCACTACGAGCTCGGCCCCATGTGGGTGACCAACGCGCTCGGCGACCCCTTCGCCGTCACGGAATTCATCCGCGCGATCCTCACCGGTGGCGAGGCGGCCGACTCCCCGCCCCACATTCTCCGCGTCCTCGAGACCGTCGGCTCCGGCGGGTTGCCGGACCTCGAGCTCGCCGACGTCACCGTCCGTTCGGCCACCGCCCAACGCTCAGAGGGCACGGCGCGTGTCGACGGCCGCGTGCACGCTTTCCGGCTGCGCATGCCGCGGGTGCCGCGCCGGGTCACGGGCGGTTCCGAGGGCCATGGCACCGCCCCGCTCCACCTGCTCGGCTGGCTGCCGCACGGACAACCGGAGAAGAGATACGTGCTCGCGGAACTCTACTGGTTGGACGTGTAGCGCACCGGGCGGAGACCGTCCGGATCCGCCACGTGCGTCTGCGTACCGGGGACGGTGTCGGTGTTGTGGCCGGTCACGGCCAACCAACGGCCGTCGTCCTGACGGGAGCAGACGAAGGTGAACACGCCGCGGCGGGTGCCGGCCGGCTGCCGGTCGGGGGAGAGTTGACCGCTCATCGCCCAGCGGGCCTGGACCACCGCGTGCCCCTCTCCGAGCATGCGGACGCGGGTGCGTTCCAGCGTCAGCTCGGTGTCGGGGAAGATGTCCCGGAACCCGATGGCGTGGTTGTGCCGGATCTGCCGGTGACCGTGCCACCAGAAGCCGACGACGTTGACGAAGTCGGCGTCCTCGGTGAAGCAGTCGGTCAGGGCGTCGGCGTCGGCGCTGTTCCAGGCCGCGGCGAAACCGGCGGCCACGGACTCCGGGCCAGTCACCAGATGGTCACGCGCTGGCCCGGCTCGAGCCACATGGCCGCGTCCTCATCGACCTCGGGGAAGGCCTCGTAGAATTCACTGATGTTCGCGGCGATCTGGTTGCAGCGGAACTCGGCCGGGGAGTGCGGATCGATGGCCAGGTACTGGGCGGCCATCTCCGGACGGATGGCGGTGCGCCACACCCGGGCCCAGGACAGGAAGAGTCGCTGCAGGCCGTTGAATTCGCGCTGGCCCAGGTCCGGGTCGGATCCCTCCGCCTCGAAGGGCATGACCGGGGAGGTCTCGAAGGTCTGGCCCCGGTCCGCCAGGTACCTGCGGTAGGCCACCACGGCGATGCCCAGGCCACCCAGATCACCGATGTTCTCGCCGAGGGTGAACTCCCCGTTGACGCCGGCGGTCTCGACGCCGTTCTCCCGCAGGACGGTGGGCACGAGACCGTTGAACTGCTTGACCAGCTGGTCGGTCAGTTCGGTGAAGGCGCGGCGGTCCTCGTCGGTCCACCAGGATTCCAAGTTGCCCGTCCCGTCGTACTGGGATCCCTGGTCGTCGAAGCCGTGGCCGATTTCATGGCCGATGACGGCGCCGATCGCGCCGAAGTTCTCGGCGTCGTCGGTGTCGGGGGAATAGAAGGGCGGGCGCAGGATCGCGGCGGGGAAGGTGATGTCGTTGACCACCGGGTTGTAGAACGCGTTGACGGTCTGCGGGGTGGTGACCCACTCGTCGCGGTCGGCGGGCTCACCGATCTTGTTCAGTTCGTAGTCGTGCAGGAACTCGGCACCCGCGCGGACGTTGGCGATCAGGTCACGGCCGGATGAGGAGAAGCCCAGGCCCTCATAGGAGCGCCAGCGGTCGGGGTAACCGATCTTGGGGCGGAACTGCTCCAGCTTGGTCAGGGCGCGTTCCTTGGTCTCCTCCGTCATCCACGGCAGGTCGGTGATGCGCTCGCGGTAGGCGGCCACCAGGTAGTCGACCAGCCGGAGCATGTCCTTCTTGGAGGAGGCGGGGAAGTGGCGCTCGACGAAGCTCTTGCCGATCTCCTGGCCCACCAGGGTCTCCGCCAGGCCGACGCCGCGCTTCCAACGGTCGCGCTGCTGCGTGGCGCCCGACAGGCGGGTGCCGTAGAACTCGAAGTTCTTCTCGCCGATCTCTTCCGGCAGGACCCCGGCGCGGGAGCGCAGGATGTGCCAGGTGCCCCACAGCTGCCAGTCGGCCAGCCGGTCGGCGGTCAGCAGGCCCGCCAGGTGGTCGACGTAGCTGGGCATCATGGACACCAACCGGTGCTCGGGCAGCCCGGAGGACCGCAGCATGGTCTGGATGAGGTGCGGCAGTTCGCCGAGTTCCACCGGGTTGTAGGTCTTCACGGCATCGCGGGTGGAGACGACGTCCCAGTGGCCGGCGGCGATCTCGGTCTCGAGGCCGACGATGCGTTCGGCGGCGATCTCAGGGGTCAGGCCGAACAGGCGGGCGGGATCGAGAAATTCCAGCATCCCGCTCACGTGCACGCGGTAGGCGGCGAGGATCTCGGCGTGGGCCTCCTCCCGGTAATAGGCCTCGTCGGGCAGGCCGAGTCCCGCCTGCACCACGTAGGCCACCGCGTCCTCGGAGGAGGAGTCCTTCTCCACCCAGAACGTCGCCGGCGCGCTGACCCCGCTGCGCTCCAGGCGGCCGAGATTGGCGACGAACTCCTCCGGATCCGAGGCGGTGAGCAGGTCGAGGTCGGGGTCGATCGGGGCAAGCCCGGCGCCGTTGACGCCCTCGACGTCCATGAAGGACGTGAAGAGTGTGCCGGCGCGCCCGGTGTCCTCCTCCACGATGGCGCGGACGTCTGCCTCGGCGTCGTCACGCAGGCGGTGGAAGGTGCCGTCGACGCCGCGATCGTCGGGGATGACGTGGGACTTCAGCCAGGGGCCGTTGACGTAGTGGTACAGGTCGTTCATGGCCCCCACTCTAGGGGAACCGACAACGGTTAGGCTGGGAAGTATGCCGACATACCGACTCCAACCGGTCCGGGCGGGAAGGTACTGGTGGGCGGTTTTCGGCGTCACCGCCGTCGTGCTGCTGCTCCCCGTGATCCTCAACCTCGCCGTGCCCGACCGCAGCTCAGCCACCGAGGAGGTGCGCCTGAGCGCCCAGGGCTACTCCTGGGAAGTGCCTATCCCCGATCCGGAAGAGCCGGGGGAGCCGCTGACCTGCGGAACCTCGGCCGGCTCCATCACCGGGCAGGCCTGGGACTGCGGCGGGGCGGCGCTGGAATCCGTCATCGCCGCCGGTGGTGAGGACCCCGACCACACCCTGTGGCGCATGACCCGCGCACTGTCGCTGACCGACCCGCCCGAGGACGCCCCGATCCTGCGGGAGGGGGACTCTCGCCTGCTCATCAACCACGGGACGGGCGCCCTCGGCCTGTCGCTGGAGGGCAGCGGTGACCACGACGGGTTGACCATGGTGGCCGTGCTCAGCGGCGACGGTCTGCGGACCGCACCCATCGCGAACGCGGTGTGGCAGGCGTACACGGGTAGGCCGCTGCCTGAGCTGGTCCTGGCCGAGATCCTCGCACTGGAGGATCCGCTGTCGAACTGGGGCGAGGTCGGGGCCCTGACCCTGGAGGGAATCAACGTATGAGCCGCCTGTTCCGCTGGACCCTGCTCGCCCTGGCGATCGTGGGTGCGCCCACGATGCTCTATTTCGTCGCCGCGAATTTCCTGATCTCGCCCCCGGCGGCCGGCCTCGGCCTGGTCTTCTGCATCCTCTACGTGGCGCTGGTCCTGTTCCTGCTGCGCCTGTCGCCCATGTGGCCGCGCGCCGGGGTCGGTTGGGTGGCCGCCTGCCTGATCTGGGGTGGTGGCGCCAGCCTTCTCCTGGTGATGTTCTCCTCGACGGCGGTGCTGGAGCTGATGGACAAGCTGGGTTGGGAGCTGGTGGCCTTCTCCTTCGGTGGGGCGTGGCCGGAGGAGATCGCCAAGGCGTTGGGCGTGGCGATCATTCTGCTCAGCTTCCGGGCGCTCAACCGGCCCTGGCACGGGTTGGTCACCGGTGCGGTCGTCGGGCTGGGTTTCGAGACGGTGGAGAACCACCTCTACGGTTCCATCGGCGCCCTGCTGGACGCGAATTCGGACGTCACGGGGGCGATCTCCATCTGGGGAGCGCGCCTCGTGGTCGGGCCAGCCCTGCACATCACCTTCACCGCGCTCGCGGGGTGGGGCATCGGCCTGGCCTTCTTCGTGGCGGGCAGGTCGGTGGCCTGGCGGTTCGCCGTGGCGCTGGGGTGGACGACGGTCGCATTCGCCCTCCATTTCGCGTGGAACCTGATGTTCTCCGACACCTTCTGGGCCGTCGCCAATATCGTGGTGGTCTCCTGCGTGCTCTATCCGGTGTTCATCGTCGTCTGGATCCGGGCGCACCGTGCCTGCCGGGGGGACCGGACGTACGCCTTCACCGAACCGCCGGTGACCTCCGTGCGGTTCCTCCCGCCGCAGGCGCTCGTCCCGGTGCCGGGACCTGCGTCGGTTGAGCCACCGCCCACCGGGGCACCGTCCGCCGAGACCATCCCCCGCGACCCCACCCCCAACCGGTCGACCGACAGGTGACCTGCGTCACTACTGAACCTGTCGACCACTAGGTTTCCAGAACCGTGATGCCGGACCCCTTGCGCGCGGGGCCCTTCCCGTTGTTTTCTGTAGATCGACAGACAGATAACAGTGAGGTGGACTGCCATGAACCGAGAGGGGCTCTACAACCCGGCCCACGAGCACGACGCATGTGGCGTCGGCTTCGTGGCCGACCTGCACGGACGGCCCAGCCGCGGGATCGTCGACAAGGGCCTGCAGGTGCTGATCAACATCGATCACCGCGGCGCCGCCGGCGCGGAACGCAACACCGGTGACGGAACCGGCATCCTCCTGCAGATCCCGGACCGCTTCTACCGCGGGGTCGCAGGCTTCGAGCTGCCCGCCCCGGGCGCGTACGCCACCGGCATCGCCTTCCTCCCGCGGGCGCGCATGGCCATGCTCGACGCCCGGCGTGAGGTCGAGGCCATCGCCGTCGAGGAGGGAGCGACCGTGCTCGGCTGGCGTGAGGTCCCCGTCGACGCCGGTGAACTCGGCACCATGGCCTTCGACGCCATGCCTTCCTTCGGTCAGATATTCCTCAGCGCGGGGGACAAGACGGGCATCGAGCTCGACCGGGTGATGTTCCGCATCCGCAAGCGCTGCACCCGCGAGCTGGGCACGAAGAACGGCGAGGAGACCGTCTACTTCCCCTCGCTGAGCGCCCGCACGATCGTCTACAAGGGCATGCTCACCACCCCGCAGCTGGCCCAGTTCTACGCCGACCTGCGCGATCCGCGACTGGAGTCCGCCATCGCGCTGGTGCACTCGCGTTTTTCCACCAACACCTTCCCCAGCTGGCCGCTGGCGCACCCCTACCGTTTCGTGGCGCACAACGGCGAGATCAACACCGTCAAGGGCAACGAGAACTGGATGCGGGCGCGCGAGGCGCTCATCGACTCCGAACTCCTCGGAGACCTCGACCCGGTGCTGCCGGTCTGCACGCCCGGGGCCTCCGACACCGCGCGTTTCGACGAGGCACTGGAGCTGCTGCACCTCGGCGGCTACTCCCTGCCGCACGCGGTGTCGATGATGATTCCGCCGGCCTGGGAGCACAACCCCACCATCGACGCGGGCATGCGCGACTTCCTCGAATACCACTCCTGCCTCATGGAGCCCTGGGACGGTCCCGCGGCCGTGGCCTTCACCGACGGTTCGCTGGTCGGCGCCGTCCTCGACCGCAACGGCCTGCGCCCGGGGCGGATCTGGGTCACCGACGACGGTCTGGTCGTCATGGCCTCGGAGGCCGGCGTGCTGGACATCAACCCCGCGCGCGTCGTCAAGCGAACGCGCCTGCAGCCCGGCCGGATGTTCCTGGTGGACACCGAGCAGGGCCGCATCGTCGCCGACGAGGAGATCAAGGCCGAGCTTGCCGGCGCCCGTCCCTACCGCGCGTGGATCCGCGAAAACTTCGTGCCGCTGGAGGCGCTGCCGCAGACCCGCTACGAGTACATGCCGCACGAGCGGGCCGTGCTGCGCCAGCGCGTCTTCGGCGTCACCGAGGAGGACGTCGACCTGCTCATCCGGCCGATGGCGCTCCAGGGCGCCGAGGCGATCGGGTCCATGGGGTCCGACACCCCCATCGCGGCGCTCAGCCAACGCCCGCGCATGCTCTACGACTTCTTCGCCCAGCGCTTCGCCCAGGTGACCAACCCACCGCTGGACAGCATCCGGGAAAAGCCGGTGACCAGCATGTTCACCCTGCTCGGCGCCCAGTCCGACGTGCTCAACCCCGGGCCGGAGGCAGCCCGCCGCATCCGCCTGGACTCGCCGGTCATCGACAACCACGCCCTGGCCACGTTGAAGAACAACGGCCAGGCTGATTTCCGCGCCGCGGTGATCTCCGGGCTGTACCCGGTCGCCCACCACGGCGTCGGCCTGCGCGCCGCCATCGACCGCGTGCGCCGGGAGGCCTCCACCGCCATCGCCGACGGCGCCACGGTCATCGTGTTGTCGGACCGCGAATCCGACGAACGGCTCGCCCCCATCCCCGCGCTGCTGCTGACCTCCGCCGTCCACCAGCACCTGGTGGCCGAGCGCACCCGCACCCGCTGCTCGCTGGTCGTGGAAGCCGGCGACGCCCGCGAGGTCCACCACCTGGCCATGCTCATCAGCTTCGGCGCCGACGCCATCAACCCCTACATGGCCTTCGAGACCATTGACGAGCTGCGCCTGGCCGGTCAGCTCGGATCGCTGAGCCTCGACGAGGCCTGCACCAACTACGTCACCGCCGCCACCGGCGGCGTGCTCAAGGTGATGTCCAAGATGGGCATCGCGACCGTCGCCAGCTACCGCGGCGCGCAGCTGGCGGACGTCACCGGCCTGCACGCCGACCTGCTCGACGAGTACTTCGGCGGCGTCGTCTCGCCCATCGGCGGCATCGGTCTGACAGAGCTCGCCAGGGACGTGGAGGCCCGCCACCGCAGCGCCTTCCTGCCGCGGCCCGAGGAGCTGGCCCACCGCGCACTCGACCTGGGAGGGGAGTACCGCTGGCGCCGCGAGGGCGAGTACCACCTGTTCAACCCGGAGACGATCTTCAAGCTCCAACACGCCACCCGCACCGGTCGCTACGAGATCTTCCGTGACTACACCCGCGCCGTCGACGAGCAGTCGAGGCGCCTGGCCACCCTGCGCGGCATGATGGAATTCGCACCGGACCGTCAGCCGGTGCCGCTCGACGAGGTCGAATCGGTCGCCAGCATCGTGCGGCGGTTCTCCACCGGCGCGATGAGCTAC
>CAYSIP010000002.1:0-31824 GCA_964431055.1 uncultured Corynebacterium sp.
GAGCTGCTGGAGAGCGTGTGGGGTTACCGCCACGCCTCCGACACCCGCCTGGTCAACGTGCACGTGCAGCGCCTGCGCGCGAAGATCGAGAAGGACCCGGAGAATCCCCAGATCGTGCTGACGGTCCGCGGGGTGGGCTACAAGACGGGGATGGGGGAGTAGAACCGTTTTCACCCAGCAGCTGCGCCGCATCGGCGACCGGATCTCGGAGACCTGGCGCACCTCCCTGCAGGTACGCGTCATAGGCCTGATCTTCGTCGCTTCCGCGGTGGTCATGTTCATCCTGGCCATGGCGCTGATCTCCGTGGTCGCCCAACGGCTGATCGACGCCAAGCTCGACATGGCCAACTCGGAGATCGACCGCGCGCGCGTGGCCGTGGAACAGCAGATCGACGCCACCAGCACCGGCAGCTCACCCCAGGTCAGACTCAACTCCGCCCGGGCGTCGCTGACCCAGCTGACCTCGCAGGCGGGGGAGACCACGGCCACCTATGAGCCGGTCATCCTGATAGACAACCAGGACGGCACGGTCACCACCGCCCCCGAGGGCTACCGCATCCCCGAACGCCTGCGGCACTTCGTGTCCGCGGGGCAGATCTCGTACCAGTTCGCCACCATCGACCGCGCAGACGGTTCCACCTACAACGCGCTGGTCATCGGCACCCCCACGGAATCCGACATCCCCAACCTGCAGGTCTACCTCGTCCTGTCGACGGAATCGGACGAGTCGACGATGGCGCTGCTGCGTGGCCTGCTCTCGGCCTCCGGCGTGGTCGTCGTCGTCCTGCTCGTCGGCATCGCCTGGCTGGCCACCCAGCAGGTCACCGCGCCCGTCCGCTCCGCCTCCCGCATCGCCCAGCGCCTGGCCGCCGGCCACCTGCGCGAGCGCATGATCGTCGACGGTGAGGACGAGATGGCGCGCCTGGCCGTCAGCTTCAACTCCATGGCGGATTCGCTGTCAAAGCAGATCCACCAGCTGGAGGAGTACGGCGACCTGCAGCGCCAGTTCACCTCCGACGTCTCCCACGAGTTGCGCACCCCGCTGACCACCGTGCGCATGGCCGCGGACATGATCGCCTCCGACGCCGACGATTTCGAACCGCACACCAAGCGCGCCACCCAGCTGATGATGCGCGAACTCGACCGCTTCGAATCCCTGTTGACCGAACTGTTGGAGATCTCGCGCCACGACGCCGGCGTCGCCGACCTCTCCGAGGCCCGCCTCGACGTGCGCACCTGCATCCACGCCGCCTGGGAGCAGGCCGAACACCTGGCCCGCGAACTCGACGTCGAGGTCCGCTTCGACATGCCTGACGAGCCGGTGTGGATCACCGGCGACTCCCGCCGTGTTGAACGGGTCATGCGCAACCTGATCAACAACGCCATCGACCACTCCGAGGGCAACCCCGTCGACGTGAGGCTCGCCGCCAACGACGAGGCCGCGGCCATCACCGTCACCGACCACGGCGTCGGCCTCAAGCCCGGCCAGGAGGAGCTGGTGTTCAACCGCTTCTGGCGCGCCGACGCCTCCCGCGTCCGGCACTCCGGCGGCACCGGCCTCGGCCTGGCCATCGCCCGCGAGGACGCCCTCCTGCATGGCGGCGACCTCGACGCGGTCGGCATCAGCGGCGTCGGCTCCGTCTTCCGCCTGACTCTGCCGCGCGAGCCCGGCAGAAAGTATCCCGAAAGCCCCCTGGAATTGGAGGCACCGCAATGATCCGCCATCTTCGTGCCATGCGGGCCGGGGTGGCCGTCATCGCTGCCTCGTCACTGCTGGCGGCCTGCACCGCCCTGCCCACCGACACCGAGCCGCAGGCGCTGCGCCCCTTCGAACCTGCCGTGGAGGAGGAGGCCGACCTGGGTCCGCAGCCGGGCCGTGAACCGGACCTCCTGCTGCGCGACTTCTACACGGCCTCGGCCGACCCCGCCCAGGAATTCCAGGCCGCCCGCTCCTACCTGGCGCCCGAGGCCGCCGGGGAGTGGGACCCCTCCGAATCCACCCTGGTCGTCGACCGCGTGGACCTGTCGACCCAGCCCGGTTCCACCGGCGAGCGTCGCTCCTTCAACGTCCGCGGTGCGGTGATCGGACGCCTGGGCACCGGCGGGGCCTATGAGCCGGACAACGGGGTCTACGAGGCGACGATCGAGCTGGAGCGGCAGAACGGGGAGTGGCGCGTCGCCTCCCTGCCCGACGGCGTCGTGTTTGAACGCACCGAGCTGCGCAACCAGTTCCAACCGCAGAACCTGTACTTCTTCGACGCCACGGGCCAGGTCCTCGTCGGTGACCGACGGTGGGTCTACTCCGGCCAGCAGACCCTCGACACCGCCCTGATCACCCTGATGATGGAGGGCCCCTCCCGGGTGATGGCGCCGGCCGTGAACTCCCCGCTGCCCCCGGAGGCGACTTTCGCGGGCATGACGGACGAGGCCTACCGGTTCACCGGCTTCACCGGCATGTCCCGGGACGACCGCCTGCGCTTCGCCGCCCAGGTGGTGTGGACCCTGGCGATGGCGAACATCCCCGGCCCCTACACACTCATCGCCGACGGTTCCCCCCTCGTCGAGGACGAGTCGCTGACCACCGACGACTTCGCGGACTTCAACCCCCGCGTCGGCTCCTCCATGGTCGCCCCGCTCTTCGCGCTCACCGACGGCCGCGTCTACCGGGTCTCCTCCAACGCCGCGACCCCGGTCAGCGGCACCTTCGGAACGATCGGGAACCTGGAGTCGGTGGACATCACCGCCGAGCGCACCTCGGCGGCGGTCCGCCGTGACGGCGACGAGTCCGTGCTTCTGCTCGGCGGACTCAGTGAGGAGGCCACCGAATCCGTGCGCAGCACCACCATCACCCGCCCGACCTTCGAATACGACTCCAACGCCCTGTGGGTGGCGGTGGCCGACAACACCGTCATCCGGGTCGTGAAGTCCTCGGCCACCGGCGAGTTCGCCTCCTCCGAGGTCGACACCTCCGCACTTGAGCCGCTCGACGGCGAGATCTCGGTGATGCGACTGTCGCATTCCGGCGTGCGGGTGGCCATGATCGTCGAGGGCCGGATCTACACCGGCGTGGTGCAGCGTCAGGGGCCCGGTGAACGACGGATCGTCAACGTCCAGGAATTCGCCCCGCAGCTCGGTGGCACCGCGCTCTCCCTGGACTGGCAGCCGGACGGCTCCATCCTGGTGGGCACCTCCACCCCGGAGACCCCGGTCTGGCGGATCGAAGCGGACGGCTCCGCCGTGTTCTCCCTGCCGTCGGGCAACGTCACCGCGCCGGTGGTGGCCGTCGCGGCGTCGTCGTCGACGGTCTACCTCACCGACGCCGTCTCGGCGCTGCAGCTACCGTCCAACGGTTCCGAGACCTCCTTCTGGCGTGAGGTGCCCGGGTTGCAGGGCGTGCGGTCAGCCCCCGTCGTCGCCAACTGATGGACCTGCTCCTGCCGCGGCGTTGCGCCGGGTGCGCCACCCCCGGAAAGGTGCTCTGCGCGACGTGCAGGCACCACCTGCGCCGCCCGCCGCAGCGGGTGTTCGCTCCCGTGGACCCCCACATCCCCGTCTATTCACTCGGCGCCTACGCGGAAACCCACCGCAGCGTGATCATCGCCATGAAGGAACGCGGCAACCTCGCCGTGCGTCGTCCCCTGGGGGCGGTGCTCGCCGCCGCCATCGCCCACCTGCAGGTCAGGGGAGAGGTCCCCGATGCGCCCGTCCTGGTGCCGGCGCCGACCCGGGCCCGCTCCGCCAGATTGCGGGGCGGCGATCACATCACCGACCTGTGCCGGGCCAGCGGACTGCCCGTCACCCCCGCCCTGCGCCACGGGCGGGACGTCACCGACCAGGTGGGCCTGGACGCCGCCTCCCGACGCCGCAACCTCGCCGGCCGCGTCGAGCTCACCGCCCGCCCCTCGGCCCCCGTCCTGCTCATCGACGACGTCGTGACCACCGGCAGCACCCTGGCCGCCGCCACGGAGACTCTCGTGGCCGCCGGGGTGCGGGTCGTCGCGGCGCTGGTCCTGGCCCACGCCTGAGTTTCCCACGTCACATATCGGGTCGGTTGTGGGGTGGGTCAATGGTCGGCAGGTTATGACCAGGGGTACTATGAAAGTACATTCAGTCCCAACCATTCAGGGAGGAAGCAGATGACCACACCTGCTGAGAACACCGACGTCCTGCGCCCCGAGACCCAGGTCTCCATCACCGGCCGCAATGTCGAGGTGCCCGATCACTTCGCCGACCGCGTGAACACCAAGCTCGCCAAGATCGAGCGCCTGGACCCGACCCTGACCTTCTTCCACGTGGAGCTCCAGCACGAGCCCAACCCGCGCCGCGAGTCACAGTCGGACCGCATCCAGATCACCGCCACCGGCAAGGGTCACATCGCCCGCGCCGAGGCCAAGGAGGACAGCTTCTACGCGGCACTGGAGACCGCGCTGGCCAAGATGGAGCGCTCGCTCCGCAAGGTCAAGGCACGTCGTTCCATCTCGCGCTCCGGCCACCGCGCGCCTCAGGGCGCCGGTGAGGTCGCGGCAGAGCTCGCGGCGGAGGCCCGCAAGGCCCAGTCCGGCCAGGACCAGTACGAGGATCCGTACGCGGACCAGGTCGAGGACATCGTTCCGGGCCGGATCGTGCGCACCAAGGAGCACCCCGCCACCCCGATGAGCGTCGATGACGCCCTCAGTGAGATGGAGCTGGTCGGCCACGACTTCTACCTCTTCATCAACGAGGAGACCGGTCGCCCGTCCGTGGTGTACCGCCGCCATGCCTTCGACTACGGTCTGATCGCCCTGTCCGAGGAAGAGTAGTGTTCTCACAGGGACGGATTCGCCGGACCTGAGCATCACCCCTGAACCGTCGCCCGCAACGGGTGACGGTTCGGTTGTGTGCGTACAATGTGTCGGAAGATCCCTGTTCTCATATCAGATTGAAGGACGACTGCACGTGTTTGGACTCTCCAAGCTGCTCCGCGCCGGTGAAGGCCGCACCGTCAAGCGACTGAAGAAGATCGCCGAGGACGTCGTCGCCCTCGAGGACGATTACGCGACCCTCTCCGACGACGAACTCAAGGCCAAGACCGAAGAGTTCCGGACGCGACTGGCGGACGGGGAGGGACTCAACGACATTCTGCTCGAGGCCTTCGCCACCGCGCGGGAAGCCTCCTGGCGCGTCCTCGGTCAGAAGCACTACCTGGTCCAGGTCATGGGCGGCGCCGCCCTGCACTTCGGCAACGTCGCCGAGATGCGCACCGGTGAGGGCAAGACCCTGACCTCGGTGTTGCCGGCCTACCTCAACGCCCTCGAGGGCAAGGGCGTGCACATCGTCACGGTCAACGATTACCTGGCCAAGCGCGACGCCGAGATGATGGGCCGTGTGCACCGCTTCCTCGGGCTCGAGGTGGGCGTCATCCTCTCTGAGCTGCGCCCCGTCGACCGGAAGAAGGCCTACGCCGCCGACATCACCTACGGCACGAACAACGAGCTGGGCTTCGACTACCTGCGCGACAACATGGCCCGCTCCCTGGGCGATCTGGTCCAGCGCGGCCATCACTACGCCATCGTGGACGAGGTCGACTCGATCCTCATCGACGAGGCGCGTACCCCGCTGATCATCTCCGGCCCCGTCGACGGCTCCTCGCAGTTCTACAACGTCTTCGCCCAGCTGGCGCCCCGCATGAAGAAGGACATCCACTACGAGGTGGACCACCGCAAGCGCACCGTCGGCGTCCTCGAGGATGGTGTCGAGTACGTGGAGGACCAACTCGGCATCGACAACCTCTATGCCCCCGAGCACTCCCAGCTGGTGTCCTACCTCAACAACTCCCTCAAGGTGAAGGAGCTGTTCGAGCGCGACAAGGATTACATCGTCCGCAACGGCGAGGTCATGATCGTCGACGGCTTCACCGGCCGCGTGCTGGCCGGCCGCCGCTACAACGAGGGCATGCACCAGGCGATCGAGGCGAAGGAAGGCGTGGAGATCAAGAACGAGAACCAGACTCTCGCCACGATCACCCTGCAGAACTACTTCCGCCTCTACGACAAGATCGCCGGCATGACCGGTACCGCCGAGACCGAGGCCGCCGAGCTGAACTCGATCTACAAGCTCGACGTCGTCCAGATCCCGACGAACCGCCCCAACCAGCGTGAGGACCACCCCGACCGCGTGTACAAGACCCAGGAGGCGAAGTTCTCCGCCGTGGTCGAGGACATCACCGAACACGTCGAGGCGGGCCGTCCGGTCCTCGTCGGTACCACCTCGGTGGAGCGCTCCGAGTATCTGTCGCAGCTGCTGCAGAAGCGTGGCGTCAAGCACAACGTGCTCAACGCCAAGCACCACGACAAGGAGGCCGAGATCATCGCCCAGGCCGGCCTGCCCGGCAACGTGACGGTCTCCACGAACATGGCCGGTCGAGGCACCGACATCGTGCTCGGCGGCAACCCCGACATCATCCTCGACATCAAGCTGCGCGAGCGCGGCCTCGACCCCTTCGAGGACGAGGAGGCCTACCAGGTGGCCTGGGACGAGGAGCTGCCGAGGGTCAAGGAGAAGGCCAAGAAGCTGGGCCAGCAGGTCGTCGACGCCGGTGGCCTCTACGTGCTCGGCACCGAGCGCCACGAGTCCCGCCGCATCGACAACCAGCTGCGTGGCCGTTCCGGACGCCAGGGTGACCCGGGTTCCACCCGCTTCTACCTGTCCATGCGCGATGAGCTGATGGTGCGTTTCGTCGGCCAGTCCATGGAAAACATGATGAACCGCCTCAACGTTCCGGACGATGTGCCGATCGAGGCGAAGATGGTCACCAACTCCATCAAGGGCGCGCAGGCGCAGGTGGAGAACCAGAACTTCGAGATGCGCAAGAACGTCCTGAAGTACGACGAGGTGCTCAACGAGCAGCGCAAGGTCATCTACGCCGAGCGCCGCGAAATCCTCGAGGCCAAGGACATCTCCGGCAACATCCGCGGCATGATCGACGAGACGATCGGCGCCTACGTCGACGGCGCCACCGCCGTCGGTTATGTGGAGGACTGGAATCTCGACGAGCTGTGGAATGCACTCGACTCCCTCTACAAGCCGACCTTCACCTGGCAGGAGCTGCTCGACGGCTCCGAGTACGGCGCCCCCGGTGAACTCTCCGCCACGGATCTCCGTGCCGCCCTGATCGCCGACGCCCAGGCGCAGTACGACGAGCTGGAAACCAACGTCTCCGCCATCGGCGGTGAGAAGCAGATGCGCAACATCGAGCGCATGATCATCCTGCCGGTGATCGACACCAAGTGGCGCGAGCACCTCTACGAGATGGACTACCTCAAGGAGGGCATCGGCCTGCGCGCCATGGCCCAGCGCGACCCCCTGGTCGAGTACCAGAAGGAGGGTGGCGACATGTTCAACGCCATGAAGGACGGCATCAAGGAAGAGACCGTCCGCCAGCTGTTCATGCTGCGCAAACAGTTCGCTCCGCAGGAGGAGAAGGCCGAGGCCGCCTCCTCTGCAGCGCCAGCGGTCCGGGCGAAGGGCCAGACGCAGCAGGCCCGATAGTGAGCCGGTGGAGTTTTCCCGGGGCGGCCCGGTGGTGGACCTTCGATGGTCGGCCACCGGGCCGTTTTGTGTTTTCGGATCATGGGCGGTTATGAAACCTGTCAAATAGTGGCCCAGACCTCGCGGCGCATTCGGCGACCTGAGGAAATGTCACCACGGGACAACCGTACGGCTGGCAGCGGTCACTTTTTCACGGGGCGCCGCCGGCCCGAACCGTCCGGCCAAGGTCCTCACAGCACCCGGAAGCTGCGCATCCTGCCGTCGTGGAGCCGTGCGGTGTAGGCGTGGGTGCGGCCGCCGACGGTCGCTGTGCCGAAGATCTCCCCGTCGGGACGGGTGTGCAGGGAGTCCAGGCGCACGGGTCCCTGTGCTCTGGAGGCCTGCGCCATGCGGAGCCGGGCGGTGACGTGGATGCGCGCGGCGGCGTCGAAAAGCCGTGGGGTGAGCTGGTGTGCCGGCCGCAGGCCGAAGGCTATTTCCAGGGCGACACGCACCAGGTGGGTGGCGGTACGCCGGGCGTCGTGGGGCGTCGGGGCGGGCGGCTGCGGGGAGGGGGCGGGTTCGGGAATGAGCACTTTGAGATGCGTGCATCCGGGGACGGGAATCAACATGACTGCTCCATGACGAGGTCGGACGGGGCAGACGCGTGGGGGGCTGGGTATCATTGTGGCACGTTATACCCTGGGCCGGGGTCGTGGATCTTTTTTCGCGGCGAGGGCCGTCCAACAAGGCTTTTGAGGAGCAGCGAGTGCGAGGACTGATCGTCGACTATATGGGAGTGCTGGATGGCAGCGAGGAGGATCAACGCCGGTGGCGCAACCTCTTGGCGGCTGCGAAGGCCAATGGCGTGGCCACCGCCATCCTCTCCAACGACGAGGGTGGGCCTGCCGCCGAGCAGATCCGGGAGTGGGAGTTCCGCGGTGTCGTCGACGCGGTTGTCCTGTCCGGTGAGATCGGGGCAGAGAAACCTGACGTCGAGGCCTTCGCCGCAGCGGCGCAGGCCATCGATCTGCCGATGAATGACTGCGTGCTGGTGGATGATTCGATTCTGAACGTGCGTGCCGCGGTGGAGGCCGGGCTCGTCGGTGTGCTGTATCAGGTCTTCGACCGTGCGGTCGTCGAGATCTGCTCCATCTTCGACATCGAGGGTGAGTTCTAGGGGTGCGCGTCTATCTTCCCGCCACCTTCGCCATGCTCATCGACCTCAAGGAGACGGGCGTCGTCACGGCCCGTTCTGGTTGGGGTTTCGCGGTGACGCCGGCACTGACCGAGTTCTACACCGCCGGTGACGAGGAGGAGATCGCCTACGCCGCTTTCCAGGACGCGGCGGAGGCGTCCCTGCGGTTACTGGCCATCGGCGACGAAACCTTCCCGTACCGCCGGGTGGTCATCTCCGTCGATGTGCCGGACAAGAACGTCTCGCTGGAATCCGACATGGGGGAGAGCATCGTCAAGCTCTCGCCGCCGCAGATTCCGGTCGCCGACGTCGCCGCCATCCACGTCGACATCGTGGAATCGGAGGAGGCCACCAAGGCCGCCATCGAGGCCATCGACGAATCCGACCTCGGGGACGAGGACGCCCAGTTGATCGTCGGCGACGCCCTGGACAACTTCATGGCCTTCTACGACCCGAGCGAACTGCCCTTCTTGGTGGAACTTCTCTGACACGCCGCCGGTGGTGTGGACATCTAACTTACGGAGGCGTAATCTACGCCTTCGTAAGCTTTTCCGCCCGATTATAGGAGGGGTCCATGTCCGCATCCCCCACGCCCGAATCGCCCGACGCGCTGTCACGGGTACGTGGCGTCCTGCAACGCTTCACCACCCCGCTGTTGCCCGACGACTACACCATGCTCCTCAACCCGCTCTGGTCCCGCCGGGAACTGCGCGGCAAGATCGAGTCCGTGGAACGCTTCCCCGATGACACGCTCCACCTGGTCATCCGCCCCGGTTGGGGCGTGCCCGTCGAGTTCCAGGCCGGCCAGTACATCGGCATCGGCGTGCAGATCGGGGGCCGCTACACCTGGCGCAGCTACTCGTTGACCAACACCCCGGACACCACGGACGGGTTGTTCGCCGTCACCATCCGCGCCGTCGAGCGCGGCAAGCTCTCCAACCACCTGATCGGCAGCGCCCAGCCCGGCATGACCGTGCGCCTGGCCGCCCCGGCGGGTGAGTTCCACCTGACCGACCCGGTCCCGGAGAAGCTGTTGTTCGTCACCGCCGGCTCCGGCGTCACCCCGGTGATCTCCATGCTGCGCACGCTAGCCGACCGTCGCCAGGAGTCCGACATCGAGGTTGTGCACTCCATCCGTCACCGCGAGGACCTGATCTTCGGCGAGGTGCTCGAGGACTACGACGCCACCGTGCGTGTGACCTCCGAGGAGGGCCGCGTCACGTCGGCCGTGCTGGAGGAACTCGTCCCCGATTTCACCGAACGCGTCGTCTACGCCTGCGGCCCGGCCACCATGCTCGATGAGCTGGAGACCTGGGCCGGGGACCACGGCATCGAGATCCGCACCGAGCGCTTCACCCTTGACCGCGTGTCCGACGCCAAGGGCGGCACCATCACCTTCGGCACCCGCGGGCAGATCGAGGCCGACGGCGCCACCACGATCCTCGAGGCCGGTGAATCCATCGGCGTGCAGATGCCGTTCGGCTGCCGCATGGGCATCTGCCAGACCTGCGTGCGCCAGCTTTCGGACGGGCACGTCCACGACCTGCGCAGCGGCGAAACCCACGAACCCGGCACCCGCATCCGGACCTGCGTCTGCGTCGCCGCAGGCGACATCACCATCGACGTCTAAGGAGCCAACACACATGGCAATCGACAACATCCAGGCATACTCCCACCTCACCGACGAAGACATCCAGGAGATCGGGCGTCGGCTCGACGCGATCAAGGAAGAGTTCGAGGCGGACCTCGGGCAGAAGGACGTCCGCTACATCAAGGGGCTCATCCGCACCCAGCGTTATATGGAGGTCGCGGGGCGTCTCTCCCTGATGTTCTCCAACAAGAGGCCGTTCTGGTGGGCGGGCGTCAGCCTGCTGTCCCTGTCGAAAATCCTCGAGAACCTCGAGATCGGTCACAACGTGATGCACGGCCAGTGGGACTGGATGAACGATCCGGAGATCCACTCCACCACCTGGGAATGGGACAACGTGTGCCCCAGCTCCCAGTGGATGCACACCCACAACTTCACGCACCACAAGTACACCAACATCATCGGCATGGACTCCGACGTCGGTTATGGCGTGCTGCGCGTGACCCGTGACCGTAAGTGGTCGCCGATGTTCGCCTTCCAGCCGATCATCAACATCACCCTGGCCTCCCTGTTCGAGTGGGCCGTGGGCTTCTACGACGTCGAGCTGGGCAAGGTGGCCGCCGGGCGCACCACCTGGAAGGAGACGGCCCCGAAGTTCTGGGAGACCGTCCGCAAGGCCGGCACCCAGGGCCTGCGCGACTACGTGCTCTACCCGGCTCTGTCCGGCAAGAACTTCCGCCACACCCTGAGCGCGAACGTCGTGTCCAACATGATCCGCTCCGTGTGGGCGTACGCCGTCATCTTCTGTGGGCACTTCCCGGATGAGGCGGAGACCTTCACCAAGGAGCAGTACAAGAACGAGACGCACGATGAGTGGTACCTGCGTCAGATGCTGGGTTCCGCGAATTTCCGCGGCGGCAAGATCCTGACCATCCTGTCGGGCAACCTGAACTATCAGATCGAGCACCACATCTTCCCGGACATGCCGTCCAACCGCCTGGCGGAGATCGGCACCCGCGTGGAGGCGCTGTGCAAGGAGTACGACCTGCCGTACAACGTCGACTCCTTCCCGGCCCAGCTGCTGAAGGTGCAGAAGACGCTGCTGAAGCTGACTCTTCCCAACAAGTACCTGGTCGCCGATCCGGACAACGCCCCGGAGGTGCGCTCCAACCGGGCGTTCGCCAAGTACCCGGGGGTCGAGGACAAGCTGTGGCAGGGTGAGCAGGACGGTCAGCGTTCCGGCCTGCGCACCGGCCTGTCGATGCTGAAGAAGCTGCGCCCCGGTGCGAAGGAGATCGTGATGAACTTCTCCGGCCGCACCCCGCAGCGTCGCCTGGCCTAGTCGGCGAGCTCCCTGCGGCTCAGCGGCCCGATGAGGACGTAGCGCCGGTCGCGGACCCAGACCGCGCCGTCGGCCCGGTGCTGCTCGCGGGTGGCGAAGCGGTACCGGTAGGACACGACCCGGACCCGGTGCGGCCGCTGGCCCGCGAACGGGTCGTGCCGTAGGAGGCGCAACGTCGGTCCATCCGCGTCGAGCAGTCGCGCCAGGAACGCCGTGAACCAGCCCTCGACCGGGGCGCCGAGCGGCAGGAACCACATGCACCAGTCGAGCCGCAGGTGATAGGGCGCGAACTGCCGTGGGACGCGGTGCACGTCGCCGGGTTTGCCCTTGAACCCGTACTCGTGCCAGTCATCTGTCCCCGGGTCCTCGTCGAGCGTGCCCTCGATGACGTATTCGGTGCGCACCTTGGTCACGGTGCCGAACGCGCCGTAGGCGTTCGCGAGCTGAAAGCGGTTGAATGCACCGTTCATCACCTGGCGCTCCGCGAAGAACAGATTGTGCAGCGCGGGCCAGCTGAGCCACATGTACGCGAGCCCCACGGCGCAGGTGATCACGAACCAGTAGACCGGCAGCCCGTCCACCCCCACGTCACCGGCTCCACCGGTTCCCGCCGCCGCGCTGCCGGTCACGGAGACCGCGGAGAAGGCGAGCACGATGGTGGCCCAGTTCAGCCACGCGAAGTTGCCGGTGAGCACGAGCCAGAGCTGTGTCACTATCACGACCACCGCGGCGGCGGCGCCGATAAGCCCCGGGACCGGGCCGGGGATCCAGAGCCCGAGAATCGGTGCGAAGAGGAACCAGGGCACGACGAGCTGCGCGAAGTGATTGCCGAGCACCTCACCCCGGTGGAACCAGCGCGGCAGGAGGTGTGCCGGGCGGCTGAACGGGCCCGGCATCGGCTGGGTCTCGTGGTGGTACATGAGCGCCGTGAGGTCGCGCCACTCGCGGCCACCCCGGATCTTGATCATGCCGGCGCCGAATTCGAGGCGGAACAGCAGCCACCAGAACAGCACGATCACCACGGTGGGTGGCGGTTGCGATCCAGAGCCGAGAAACGCCGCGAGAAAACCGAGCTCGAGCAGCATCATTTCCCAGCCGAAGCCGTAGAAGACCTGTCCGAGACTCGTGATCGACATATAGCCGAACCACAGTGCGAGGAAGCACACCATCGGCACCCAGGGTGGTCCGAGCTGCGGGACCCCCATAATGAGCAGCGCTGACACGAGGACCCCGCCCCAGCACAGGGCCGCGAGACGACCATCCGTGTATCTCACCCGGCGGAACAGCGTCGGTCTGAGCAGTCGCCGTCCCCGCTCACTGCGCGCCGCCCGGGCCAGGAGCCTGGGTGCGGGCAGAAGACCGCGCTCGCCGAGGAGGGGGCGGAACTGATTCAGAGTGGAGATGAACGCCACGAGGTAGAGTGCCGCGATGCCGCGCTGGAGCACCTCGCGCGCGAAGCCGAAATCGACCGCTGCGAAACCGTCCATGTGCCTCAGGTTACGCCCCTGCATCCGCGCGAGGGACTACTTCAGCTCCCCGGTCCAGCTGGCGTAGGTGACGGGGAGGGCGCGCTGCTCACGGTCACTGACCACGGCCCACACCCGGACCGTGAGCACGGCGGAGGCCACCGCGAGGAACGCCGGCAGGTAGCCCTGCGGCTCCATGTCGGTGAACTCCACCGCAGCGATGAGTCCGAAGAGGGGAGCAGCCATCGTGGTGGACAGGAAGGCGGCGGCGCCCAGGAGGGCACAGGCCGCCACCGGCACCCCGATCACCGGCTCTAACAGGTGGCCGACGATCCCGCCGACCATCGCGCCCAGCGCGAAGGCCGGGATCAGGGTGCCACCGACGGTGCCCACCCGGAACGCGATGAGGAAAACCACCAGGCGGAGGAAACCGACCAGCAGAAGCGACTTCAGCGCCATGCCCTCATCGAGCAGGGTGTCGGAGGTCCAGCGGGCGTTGGCCACGGCGTCCGGCACCAGGTAGGCGATCAGGGCGATCACGCCGAATCCCACGGGCATCTGCCAGAGGATGGCGGTCCCGGTCGGGGAGGATCCGGCGGCGCGATTGGCCCATTGACTGAACCAGTGCCCGGTCAAGCCAGCCATACTGCCGACCACTACCGCGGCAATCAGCATCATCGGGTTCTCGGTCAGCGGCACCGTGGCGAAGACCGCGGGCACTTCGACGAAAAGGCCGGTCGTGGCCACCGCAGCCACGGTGGTGACCATGGTTATCACCACATTGCGGGTGGACATCTCGGCCAGGAGGATCTCCAGGGCGAATAGCGCGCCGGCCAGGGGGAGATGGAAGCTCGCACCCAACGCCGCGCCTGCAGCGGCGGCGATCAGCACCTGTTTGGCGTCCTGATCCAGGTCCAGCCAGCGGCCGAAGCGTTCGGCCACGAGGCTGCCGGCGATGCGCGGTGCGTTCTCCTGCCCCACCGGGGCGCCGGCCGCGACCGTCGTCACCTGCAGAAAAGATGAAGTGATGGTTTCGGCGACGGGCATCTTCTCGCCGCGCATCGCGCCAACCACGGATACTTCCCGGCGTCCCAGACGGTGGACCAGGTACCACGCCCAGGAGGTGAGCACCCCGAGCACCAGCAGGGTCACCGCCAGGCGGATCGGACTGACATGGGAGGTGGGATCATTGTTGTCCAGGTGGTCCGTGCCGTAGACCAGGCGTTCCACCCAGACCACGGCCCAGTTCAGTGCGGCGACGAAGAGACCGGTCAGCACCCCGATGATCGTGGCGAGAACGGCGAGCCGGTTCAGCGGGAGCCGGGTCACCGGTGGGCGGGGACTGGGCACCTACATTTCCCATTCGACGTTGGTGCGCAGCGCCTCGAGCAGTTTGCGCACCGCCTCCACCCGACGCGCGCTGGCACCCTCCAGCTCGTCCAGCGCGCACTCGGGATCCGCGGGCGGGCCCATGTGGGTGCAACCGCGCGGGCAGTTCTCGACGGCCACGGCGAGATCCTCAAACACGCCGACCACGGTGTCGGCGTCGACGTGGGCGAGGCCGAAGGAGCGGATGCCGGGGGTGTCGATGATCCAGCCGTCCTCCAGGGCCAGCGCCACGGACTGGGTGGAGGTGTGCCGGCCCTTGCCCACCCCGGAGACCTCGCCGGTCTCCCGGTGGGCGTCCGGCACGAGCCGGTTGACCAGGGTGGATTTGCCGACCCCGGAGTGGCCGATCAGGGCGGTGATCCTGCCGTTCACGATCTCCAGGACGGGTTCGATGGGATCGTCGATGCCGCAGACCACCACGGGCACGTCCAGGTCGGCGAATTCGGCGGCGAATTCGCTGGGATCGGCCAGATCGGATTTGGTCAGGCAGATGATCGGCCTGAGGTTTCCGACGAACGCGGCGATCAGGGAGCGCTCGACGAAACCGGAGCGCGGCGGGGGATCGGCGACCGCGGCGACGATCAGCAGCTGTTCGGCGTTGGCGACGACGATCCGTTCATAGGGGTCGGTGTCGTCGGCGGTGCGCCGCAGGACCGAGGTGCGCTCGGCGAGCTTCACGATGCGGGCGAGGGTGCCCGGGTCGCCGGAGGTGTCACCGACCACGCCCACGCGGTCGCCGACCTCGATGGCGGTGCGCCCCAGCTCGCGGGCCCGCATGGTCACGATGGCGTCGTCGCGGCCGTCGAGCACCACGCCCCACCGGCCGCGATCCTTGGTCACCACCATGCCGAACTCGGCGTCCTCGTGTTTGGGCCGGTCCTTGGTCCGTGGTCGGGTGCCCCTGCCGGGGCGGACACGGACGTCCGATTCATCCCACTGCCGTCTAGCCATTGACCATGTCCGCCCACATGTGCTCGAAACCGGGCATGGTTTTGGCGGTGGTCTGGATGTTCTCCACCTCCACGTCGGGGATGACAAGGCCGATGATCGCCCCGGCGGTGGCCATGCGGTGATCGGCGTAGGAGTGCCACCGCCCACCGTGCAGCTGGGCCGGGGTGATCCGCAGGCCGTCGGAGGTTTCCTCGCAGTTGCCGCCCAACCGGTTGATCTCGGTGGACAGGGCCGCCAACCGGTCGGTCTCGTGACCGCGCAGGTGCGCGATGCCGGTGAGCTCCGAGCCGGTGGTGGCGAGCGCCGCGAGTGCCGCGACCGTCGGGGTCAACTCCCCGATGTCGGACATCTCCAACCGCAGGCCCGTCAGTTGCCCGCCGTCCGGGCCGGTGACCTCGAGGTCGTGACCGGGGCCGGTTTCGGCGGTGATGAGTTCGACCGTGCAGCCCAGGCGCTCGAGAATGTCGCGGATGGCGTCACCGGGCTGGGTGGTCTTGACCGGCCAGTCCGCCACCCGCACCGTGCCGCCGGTGACGGCCGCCGCGGCGAGGAAGGGGGTGGCGTTCGACAGGTCCGGTTCCACCCGCCAGGTACGGCCCTGGATGGGGCCGGGGTGGACCTGCCACTCGTTCTCGGACTCGTCGACCCGCACCCCCGCCTGGCGCAGCATGTCCACCGTCATCTCGATGTGCGGCATGCTCGGCAGTTTCCCACCGGAGTGCCGAACCATGACGCCTGTGCGGAAACGCGGGGCAGCCAACAGCAACCCGGAGACGAACTGGGAGGAACCGGAGGCGTCGATCTCCACGATCCCGCCCTCGGGCACGGAATCTCCGTGGACGGTGAAGGGCAGGCGGTCACCCTCCACGGCCACGCCCAGGGTGCGCAGGGCGTCCAGGATCGTGGACATGGGGCGCACCCGCGCCTGGGGATCACCGTCGAAGACGACGGTGCCCCGGGCCATCGCCGCCACCGGGGGAACGAAACGCATGATCGTGCCGGCCAGCCCGCATTCCACCTCACCGCCGTGCAGCTCACCCGGCTCCACGTGGATGGACCCGTCAACGTCCCGGATGGTCACGCCGAGCGTGCGCAGCGCCTCCGCCATCAGGTCGGTGTCCCGGGAGTGCAGTGCACCCTCGATGACGGAAGGGTAGTCGGCGAGCGCCGCCAGGATATAGGCGCGGTTCGTGATCGACTTGGAGCCTGGGACGTGTTGCGTCCAGGTGATGGGGCCAGAGGCGGTGGGAGCGGGCCAAGAGACGGTCATGCGGTCCATAATAGAGACTATGTGCGGACGATTCGTTCTCTTCACCACCGGCGAGGCCCTGCTCGCGGCCGTCGGGACGCTGCCCGGCGTGGCCGAGGTGCACGCTCCGCAGGGTACGCCCGGCCCCCGTTACAACCTCGCCCCCACCCAGATCGTGCCCGTCGTGCGTTACGACGGCGCGGTCGCCTCCGTCGATCCCGCCCGCTGGGGACTGCTCCCACACTGGAAGAAGGATGAGGCCGGCCCACCGCTGTTCAACGCGCGCGCCGAGACCGTCGCCTCCAAACCGAGCTTCCGAGACGCCTTCAAACGCCAGCGCTGCGTGGTCCCCATGGACGGCTACTACGAATGGCACGATGACGGCAGCGGCAAGGTGCCCCACTTCGTCAGCCTGGGGGAGGGGAAGCTGCTGTGGGCCGCTGGGTTGTGGTCCACCGGCCTGGACCGCTTGTCGGCGACCATCGTGACCACCGACTCGCTGGCCCCCATGGAGTGGCTGCATGACCGCCTGCCCCGCCTGCTCGCGGAGGATGAGGTCGAGCAGTGGATCACCGGCACCCCCGAGGACGCGAAGGAACTGTTGCACCCCACGCCGGTGGAGCTGCTCGACCAGCTCACGGTACGCCCCGTGGCCAAGGAGGTGGGCAGCGTCCGCAACGATTACCCGGAACTGCTCGAGACCGGTGACGGGCAGTTGTTCTGACATCTCAGGAGTCCTCGCTGCCCTCTCCGAGGTCGAATTCGGCAGTGAGGCGTGTCAGAGTGAACTGTTGACGGAGCTTGCCCGCACTGTTCTGGTTCGCGAACATCCCCTTTGTCCAGTACGCCTCGGACTTGGGGCGGGCCACCAACCATCGGACGGGAACAATGTACTCGGTGTCATCTTCCACGGTTTCCGAATCCTCACCGTGGGTGTAGGAGGTGCGCAGCGGACGTTCCCGGAGCGGTATCCACTCCCCGTCCACGTAAACCGTCGCCTGGTGGAAGGGTTCCGCCGGACCGAGGGTCTCACCCACCGCGACGTACCCGTGCTTCGGGATGTGCACGAAGATCCTGGCTCCCGTCGGGAGGGCACGCAACGTCCGGGAATACCATTCCCCGCCACCGGCCGAGATGAAACCGTGTTCCCGAGCGTCCTCCCAGGAGCGGTGGTCACCGTCGCCGAAAGTCACGAACCAGTCCAGGCCGTTCCACTCGGCTTTCTTGGCGGTGGACCGGGTGGGGACGGCCACCTCGGCCCGGCTCTGTTTCGTCAGCCAGGACCGGGCGAGGTAACGGCGTCCCTCGTCCTCCAGGTAGGTGAAGAAGACCGCGTTGATGGGAACACCGAATCCCTGGAGGTAAGTGACGATCCTCTCGGAACTGTCGTCCAGCTCGGTGGCGATGATCGTCAGCTGGAGCTCATTGTTGAGGTCGTCGGGGACAGGGACGCCGAAATGCTCGTCGAAGGCTTCCTCCAGCGGGCATCCGAGGTATCTCTCCGTGATTCCCCGGATGTCCTCGTGACTCAATTCTGCGGTCCAGGTGGCGTAGTCCAGGATCTGGGCGACAACCTCACGCGGCGTCCGATCCCGTTTCAACTCCAGGACGTGGAGATCCCCTTCGACGTCCATTGCGAGCAGGTCGATCAGCTTGTTGTGTGGGGTGCGGACCTGACGGCCGATCACCAGCAGTTTCTCCCCCAGCAACGAGGAATCATGGGTGAGGAAAGTCTCCAGGTCATTCTCCGAGGGCAACACCCCATGAGCTAGACGTTGAGGTGAGCCGCCGTCAATCCGCCAGATTCCCATCTCGATAGGCACAGCGTTCTCCTTCCTGCCGGTGAGCGGCCGGGATTGTTCTCGCCCAGCCTAGGAACAACCGGAGGAGGGCGTAGGTCTTCGAGTTTCTTTGAGGCCGAAGGCGTAGTCTGCCTGTTCGCGTTTTTCGGGCACTGAGGGTGACGCAGGAAAATACGTGTTCGCTTGAGGGGCGTAATTTCTCACCCCGCCAGGTCCACGAACCTTCCCCCGGTCACCGCGGCCAGGTCCGCCGGGGCGAGGGTGATCTCGAGCCCGCGTCGTCCGCCCGAGACATGCACCTGCCCCACCCCGGCCACGGAGGCGTCGATGAGCGTGGGCAGCCGGGTCCGCTGGCCGATGGGGGAGATGCCGCCGGTGACGTAACCGGTGGTGCGTTCGGCCTGCCGCGGGTCGGCCATGGACACCCTGCGTACCCCGAAACCGACGGCGGCCTTCTTCAGCGACAGTCGTCCTGACACCGGGACGCAGCACACGCCCAGGCCCGTGGGCAACTGCACCACGAGGGTCTTGAGCAGCAGGGCCGGGTCCACGCCGAGTTCGGTGGCGGCGCGCTCGCCGAAGCGGTCGCGGACGGCGTCGAAACGCGTCAACTGGTGGGGCACGGCGGCGTCGGCGAGCAACTGTGCCGCGGCGGTCGGGGAGGCGGGGCGCTTTTTCGGCATGCCGAGGATTATTCCCGCCTGGACTATGATGGACCGAACTGAACACCGTCCCCAGGAGTCAAGGAAAGGTCCCGGATGCCGCACAGCGAGCTCGAGACACGGTTCGAGGAGGAGGCGCTGCCTCTCCTCGATCAGCTCTACGGCGGCGCCCTGCGCATGACCCGCAATCCGACGGATGCGGAGGATCTGGTCCAGGAGACCTACATGAAGGCCTTCCAGGCCTTCGGGTCGTTCAAACCGGGCACCAACCTCAAGGCGTGGTTGTACCGGATCATGACGAACACCTACATCAACACCTACCGCAAGAAGCAGCGACAACCCACGCAGACGTCCGCGGACGACATGACCGATCGTCAGCTGTACACGACCAGCTCACATGATTCGACGGGCCTGCAGTCGGCCGAGGTGGAGGCTCTCACCCGCCTGCCGGACCAGCGGATCGCGGACGCGATGAACCAGCTCAGCGAGGATTACCGCATGGTCGTCTACTACGCGGACGTCGAAGGGCTGGCCTACAAGGAGATCGCTGAAATCATGGACACCCCCCTGGGGACTGTGATGAGCAGATTGCACCGGGGAAGAAAACAGCTCCGGGGGCTGTTGAAGGAAGTGGCACATGCGCAGGGGATCGGTCTCGACCACCCTGACATGCAGGACCATCACGAAAAATCGAAGGTGAGGAAATCATGAGCAAGGATGAACGGGTGGAGGGAGCCTGCGCCGGGGGCTGCGAAGAGATCCAGACGTACCTGTGCGCCCTGCTCGACGATGACGTCACTCCGGCACAGGAGGAGGAGCTGCTGCGGCTGATCTCCGACTGTCCACAGTGCTACGGGCGACTCCAGTCGGAGCAGGAGGTCAGGGCGCTGGTCAAAAAGTGTTGCTCATCCCATCCAGCTCCGGTCACCCTGCGCGAGCGCATCACCATGCAGTTGCGCATCATCCAGACCAACTGATTCCCTGGACCGACGACCGCCCATCCGGGATCACCCGGGTGGGCGGTCGTCGGCTTTCCGCCACGGCCGGGCATGAAAAGACCGCCCGACGGAAATACTTCCGTCGGGCGGTCTGCTGGCGGACCAGTGGTCAGCTGTTGGGACGCTTACCGTGGTTGGCGCCCTTCTTACGGCGATCCTTACGCTTACGACCACGCTTGCTCATGTGATTCTCCTTGCTGATGGGGTTGTCTACTGCCCATCAACTGTAGCGGGAAGGTGCAGTGGTGAAGAAATCTCTTTAGGTGGAATGAATTAGGCGGTGACGCGGGTGCGGCCACGGCCACGGTTCTTGCGGCGCTTGAGCGCGCGGCGCTCGTCCTCACTCATGCCGCCCCAGACGCCGGCGTCCTGGCCGGTCTCCAGTGCCCACTTCAGGCACATGGAGGTGACCGGGCAGCGGTTACATACCAGCTTGGCCTTGGCGATCTGGCTCAGGGCGGGGCCGGAGTTACCGACCGGGAAGAACAGCTCAGGGTCTTCGTCGCGGCAAATAGCTTCGTGGCGCCAATCCATGGTGATATCTCCTTCGTGAGTGGTTTAACTGATCCGTTCCAAACAGGTGCACGCACAAAAATCAGCCACCGCCATCGGCCGGGCGAATCTTGATCGGTCACGGGGTCGGGTTTCCCTCACCGCGGTTCACGTGACGTTTACTCTGGCGTGCTTCAGAGTTTGAGGCCGGTTAATCGGCCCGTTGTTTTTGCTACCCGAGAATGATGACACGTGAATGCGAAGTTCGCTAGGGGTTGACGCCAAACTGTGACCAAGATCGCTTGAAAATAAGGGGGGAGCGGGCGGGGGGACTCAGGAGAATCTCAGATGATGTTACCGCAACAAAACATTTGACCTGGCGTTTTATGGAAAATGCCGTTTACTCTGTCGGCGTCGTCACAGTCAAGTTAACCCCGGCCTCGGCGAGTCCCGGATGGCGTCCTTATAGACTGTGGCCTCGTGACCACCACCAATCGTCCCCAGCCCCCCACGCTGGTCCGCTGGGCCAGCATCATCGCCATTCTCCAGGCCATGGTCGGACTCGGATACGCCGGTCTGCTCATCTACCGGGAGATCATCGGCGTCGAGGACCCCAGCCTCGTCAGCGACAGTCCGAACGCCTCCTGGGTCGGTTACGGCACCGCCATCTTCTTCGCCATCATCTTCGGCGCGGTCCTCGCCGGCGCCATCTCGCTGCTGCGCGGCCGGAAGTGGGGGAGGGGGCCCATGGTGATGCTCAACATCATCTTCCTGCCGGTCTCCTACTACATGTTCTCCGAGGGCCTGTGGGCGTTCGGACTGGTCACCGCGGCCACGGCGATCCTCGTGCTGGGGATGATGTTCAACCCCCGGTCCATCGAATGGGCCGAGGCGCTCCACGGCAGCCGCGGTTAAACCAGCCCGTAGATCTCGTCGCCACGCCTCTCCACGACCGTCTCGCCCGCCAGGCCGAGTGAGACCTCACCGTCATAACCGGCGCGGTCCACCGGGATGACCCGTTCGACCGCGCCGGACTCCCAGTCGGCCACCGCAACACCCTCCGCCGTGGGGTAGAGCATCCGGTCGCCCACGGCCACGCCAGTGCCCAGGGCGTCGTCGAAGATGTGGTCCACGGTCAGGCCGGTCGGGGTGAGCAGGTAGAGCCGCTCACCGTCGAACCAGGTCATGTTGTGCGGCAGGTCCACCGTGGCCGCCGCGAACGGTGATCCGGTGGCCTCCGCCAGAGGGGAGGGCTCCACCGCCCGGCGCTCCGTCTCCCTGCCATCCAGGTCGTAGGAGACCAGCACCGGCTGCTCACCGGGTACGTAGGCGGTGGCCGCCTCCTGTCCCACCGCGACCAACCGGGCGTCCGCCCCGTCGAGGGCGATGTCGGCGGTGATCTCGGGCTCGCGCGAGTCCTCGGGCGTGGTCTCCTGCAGACGCAGCCAGGTGGCGTCCTCGTCGCCGGCGCACATCTCCGCCACCGCGAGCAGCTCCGTGCGGGTCAGGGCGGAGGTGATGGCGCAGTCCCCGCTCGGCTGCAGGCCGGCCTCCTGCTCAGCCTCCACGTAGCCGTACTCGACGGTGCGAACCAGGTCCGAGCGCCACAGCTCCACCCGGTTGACGCCGACGATCCCGATCCGGTCATTGGAGGTCACCGGCACCACCTCATGGTCGGCGATCGCGCTGCGGGTGTCCGAGTACTGGCCGGTGGTGGCGTTCAGTGCCACGACGTCGCCGCAACCGATGTCGGAACGGTAGGTGATCACGACCTTCTCCCACGCCGCGCCGATCGAACAGATCTCCCGGTCCCGTTCATAACTCCACACCGATTCGCCGTCCGGGCCCACCGCGGTGACGGTCATGCCGTCGTTGAGGATCACGAGCCCTTCCGCGACGAGCGGCTGATGGACGCCCGGCACCGGGGTGTCCGAGTAGGCCCAGGCCTCGGTCAACGTCTCCGGAGCCACCTCCAGCGCCGGCCCGGGTTCGAAGGGTTCGGCCGCGGGGGTCAGCTCAGAACCGCGGATCGGGGCGGTCAACACCGCCCCCGCCACGGCCGCCACGGCGACGGTCGCGATGACCCCCGTGGCGATCAGGTCGCGCCGGGTCCGGCGCAGCGGCTTCGGGGCGCTCATCGACGACGCGGCCTCACGCCTGCCCCGCCGAAGACCTTGCGGGCCGGGCCGACGCGCTCGCCGACGCCCTCGGGGATGTCGAGCGCCTCGAAGAGCTCCGGGGAGGTGGAGAACCACTGCGGCGGCTCCGGCTGGCCCAGGTCGAGCTCGTCGTTGATGGCCCGCCACTTCATGAGCTCGTCGTAACCGACGAGGGTGACCGCGATGCCGGAGTGCCCCGCCCGTCCGGTGCGCCCGATGCGGTGGACGTAGGTCATCGGTTCATCGGGCGTCTGGTAGTTGATGACGTGGGTGACGTCGTCGATGTCGATGCCGCGGGCGGCGACGTCGGTGGCCGCCAGGATGTCGATGGTCCCGTCCCGGAAGGCCGCCAGGGACTTCTCCCGGGCTGGTTGGCCCATGTCGCCGTGGACGGCGCCGACGGCGAATCCCCGCCCGGCGAGTTCCTCGGCCACGTCCCCGGCGGTGCGTTTGGTGCGGGTGAAGATGATGGTGCGTCCCCGCCCCCGGGCCTGCAGGATGCGGGCGGTGATCGCGGGTTTGTCCATCCGGTGCGCCTGGAAGACGACTTGCGCGGTCGTCGAGTGGATCTGGGCGGAACCGGACATCTCGGCCCGGATGTGCACGGGCCGGTTCATGAAGCTGCGCGAGAGCGACAGGATGGGCCCCGGCATCGTGGCCGAGAACAGCATCGTCTGGTGCGCGTGCGTCAGGGCCCGGAGGATCTTCTCGATGTCGGGCAGGAAGCCGAGATCGAGCATCTCGTCCGCCTCGTCGAGGACGAGGACGGCGACCTTGTCCAGCTTCAACACCCCGCGGTTGTGCAGGTCCAGCAACCTGCCCGGGGTGCCCACCACGACGTCGACGCCCTCGGTGAGCGCCTCGATCTGTTCCTCGTAGGGGCGCCCGCCGTAGATGGTCGTCAGGCGGACCGGCAACCGGGCGGCGGCGACCTTCAGGTCCTCGCCGACCTGGACCGCCAGCTCGCGGGTCGGCACCACCACCAGGGCGCGGGGGGTGCCGTCAAGCTCCTCGATGTCGGCGGAGTCGAAGACCCGGTCCAGCAGGGGAACGCCGAAGGCGTAGGTCTTGCCCATGCCGGTGCGGGCCTGGCCGATGAGGTCGGTGCCGTCGAGGGCGAGCGGAAGGGTCAGCTCCTGGATCGCGAAGGTGCGGGTGATGCCAGTGGCGGCCAGCGCCTCGCAGATCTCCACTGCGACACCCAGCTCCTCAAACGTCGGGGGCGTGCGGGACTCGGTGGGCGGAGGGGTATGTGCAGACACACCTTAGATACTATCGGCACGCGTCTATGATGGTGCACATCCCTGACATTCCCGAACAACTGATTGGAAGCGTTCCCTTGGATATCAAGATCGGATTTGCAGATTCCCCCCGAGAGCTGGTCATCCCGACCGAGACCAGCCAGGACGAGGTGGTCGACCAGGTCACCGCCGCACTGGAGGGCGAGGCGGGCATCCTGGAGCTGTCCGACGAGAAGGGCCGGAAGTTCCTCATCAACGTCGAGCGCATCACCTACGTCGAGGTGGGCGTCACCGCCCAGCGTTCCGTCGGCTTCGCGGGTGTCTGACTGACCGCACGTGTCCCAGCCCACGACGCCTGAACAGGGCGACTCTCCCCGATCCACCGAACCGGACCTCCTGCGCAGGGCGCGGGAGTTGCCGGTTCGTTTCGCGCGCGATTTCGGTTGGCGGGCCTACGCCATCCCGGTTCTCCTCGTCATCACCATCTGGGTGCTCGCTGACGTGTTCAGCACGCCCGCCGAGGAGAGCGGAAACGGTGACGTGGACGGCACTGCGGCGTCTACCCCCGGGGAGACGGGGGAGGAGCGAACCCCGGAACCCGGGGACTCCGGCCCGAACCCGGCCGATTCCCCGGCGCTGGCCATTCCGCCGACCGAGCTGCCGCCCGGTGGCCCCTTCGCCGAACGTGGCGCGGGAACCTACCGGGTCGTCGGTGCGCCCGGCATGGCCGCCGGCGAAGGCACCGAGAAGGTCATCCGCTACGTGGTCGAGGTGGAGGATGGGGTGGACACCTCCTCCATGGGCGGTGACGACGCCCTCTCCTCCCTGGTCGACGCCACCCTGGCCAATCCGAAGGGCTGGACCAACGATCCGCGTTACCGCTTCGAGCACGTCGCCCCGGACCAGGATCCGACGATGCGCATTCAACTGACCTCCGTGGGCACCACCCACAAGTTGTGCGGGGCGGATCTGGAGATGGAGACCAGCTGTTACACCTCCCTGGGGGACCGCGTGGTGATCAACGAGTCCCGATGGGTCCGTGGCGCCTCCCCCTTCGCCGGGGACCTCGGTTCCTACCGCCAGTACCTGATCAACCACGAGGTCGGCCATGGGCTGGGTTACGCCGCCCACGAGGCCTGCGGCGCCGACGGCGAACTGGCGCCGATCATGATGCAGCAGACCCTGAGCCTCAACAACTCGGAGCTACACTCCTTCAATCCGAGGGAGATCTACCCCGACGACGGCGCGACCTGCGTCTACAACCCCTGGCCCTACCCGCGGCCCAGGGTTCTGTAGCACCCAGCGAGGAGACTGAACGAGACCATGACCGAGCCCGCCCCCGCGCCCGAGAGTTCCGACGGCCCCGTCCCCGACCACGTGCTGGCCGCCTTCCAGGGAGAGCGCGGCACCCCCTCCCCGGCGGGGCACGCCTGGGACAACGGCTGGCTCATCGGGGCCACCGTGTATTCCCGCGCCGGGGCCCACGCCGGCTGGTCCGCCAAGGTCCGCGAAAAGCTGCAGGTCGACGGCGTGCGCATCGTGCGTCCCGTGCGTTCCACCGACGGCCGTTTCGTGGTCGCCGGCTGGCGCGCCGAGACCTGGGTGCCAGGCACCCTGATGCGGCGCGTGGATGAGACCGCGGCCGTCGCGCTGCGCCTGGCCGAGGCGTTGGTGGAGGCGCCGGGACCCTCCGCCGAGACGGTGGCGGACGACGATCCCTTCGTCCGGGCCGACCGCCTGGCGTGGGAGGAGACCGGGCCCGAATACCGGGAGATCACCGCTCCGTTGCAGCTCGGCCACGCCGACCTGCTGGCCTCGACCGTCTACCAGGGCACGCAGGCCCCGACAGTGACGACGCTGGCGCCGTTTCCCGTGCCGCGTCCGGCTGCCTACCCCGCGGCGCTGGTCATCATCGACGGATTGATCGCGGACGCCGTCGACGGCGGGGTCATCGACCGTTTCGCGCACCTTCCCGATCTCGACCAGCTGCTGTTGCGCGCCCTGGCCTACCGGCGTCACGTCCACGAGCTGCACCCGGACGCTCATCCGAACACCCGTTCACGCCTGGATCGGGTAGCCGGGCTCCTCAGGTCCCGGGCCTCTGCCACAATATAGAACATGCTGTCACCCTCACCCACCGTCCGGCTGGTGCCGCGCACGGTGGATTCCACCGTCCGTACCTGGCCTTTCGACCTGCCCACGGGTGGAACCTGGCGGGTGACGGGCCCCGCGGGATCCGGTGTGACCAGTCTGCTGATCGACACCGTCGTCGCCCGGATCGAGGCCGGTCACGATCCCTCCGGCATCCTCGTCATCTCCTCATCCAAGGAGACCGGCGGGCTCCTGCGCCAGGACCTCACCGACCGGCTCGCCACCAGCGACTTCGTCTCCGACGCCCCGCTGGTGCGCTCCGTGCACTCCCTGGCCTTCGCCCTACTACGCGACGCCAGCGAGGACCCTGTCCGCCTGATCACCGGCGCGGAACAGGACGCCGTGATCCGGGAGCTGCTGGAGGGCCACGCCGACGACGGGCGCGGCACCTGGGCGTCCGAACACCGCCCGGCCCTGCGCTTCGTCGGTTTCGCCCGCCAGCTGCGCGACTTCCTGCTGCGTAGCGCGGAACGCGGAATCGCGCCCGAGGACCTGGAAATGCTCGGCAACCGCCACGGCCGGCCCATCTGGGCCGCCGCCGGTGGCTTCCTGCGGGAATACGAGCAGACGATGGCGCTCTCAGGCGCCCACAGCTACACCAGCTACTCGGCCTCCGAGCTGGTCAGCGCCGCTCTGCAGAAGCCGATCGAATCACGCTGGCACACGATCGTCGTCGACGACGCCCAACACCTCGATCCCAAGTCCGCCGAGCTGATCACGGTGCTCATCGGGCAGCGCACCCGAGACACCGACCTGGCCGTCATCGGTGGAGACGTCAACCAGTCCATCTTCCACTTCCGCGGCGCCTCCCCGAGGTTCCTCACCGAATTCAACGCCGAGCACGAGATCCGCCTGGATCACCGCCACCGCCAGCCACGGTCGCGGGCGGTCGTGGTGGACACCCCGTCCACCCACCACGCGCTCATCGCCGACACCATCCGCCGCGCGCACCTGCTCGACGACGTGCCGTGGTCCGAGATCGCCGTCGTCGTCCGCTCGGCCGGCATGATCGGGCCGGTGCGCCGCGCACTGCTCGCAGCCGGGGTGCCCGTCCACCTCAACCCCACGGACGTCGTCCTGGCAGAACAGCGCATCGTCGCCTCCATCCTCCTGGGCATCCGGGCGCTGACGGAGGAGCTGCCCGAGAACGACCTGTTGGAGTTGGTCCAGGGTCCGGTGGGTGGCGCGGACCCGGTCACCCTGCGTCGGCTGCTGCGCGGCCTGCGCCGGTTGGAACCGGGGGTGCGCGCCATCGAGACCCTGCGTGAGCTGCTCTCGCCGGACGCTGTCCTGCCCGACGTCAGTTCCGTGCTCACCTCCCGGGAGATGGACATCCTCACCCGGATGCGCTCCGTGCTGGAGGCCGGGCGGGCGGCGCTGCGCCGGGGAACGGTCGAAGAGGTGCTGTGGGCCGTCTGGTCCGCCACGGGCCTGTCCGACCGCCTGCTGGCGGCCTCCCTGCGTGGTGGCGCCACCGGATCGCAGGCCGACCTGGACCTGGACGCGATGATGGCGCTTTTCGACGCCGCCGGCGACTACGCGGAACGCCTGCCTGAAGCCGGCATTCATTCCTTCGTCCGCCACATCAACGAACAGGAGCTCCCCACCGGCGTGCGTGATCGCCGCTCCGCCGTCCCCGACGCCGTCTCCCTGCTCACCGCCCACGGCACCGTGGGACGCGAATGGCACACCGTCATCGTCGCGGGCGTCCAGGAGGAGACCTGGCCCTCGCTGGGGGAGACCGGTTCGCTGTTCGACCAGGAGGAGCTCGTCGACCTCGTCGACCGGGGCATCGACCCCGATCTGCCGATCTCGCGCACCGCCGACCGGCTCGCGGAGGAACGCCGTCTGTTCTACGTGGCCACCACCCGCGCCAGCCACGAACTGCTCGTCACCGCCATCCACGCCCCCGAGGCCGATGAGGTGACCGAACCCTCCCGCTTCGTCGACGAGTTCTGCACCGAACGGGGCGTCGAGTGCACCTACCATGCACCGGGGCCGGGTGGTGCGGACCAGGACTACACCCCGCTGCGGGTGAGCGTGCTGTCGTTGCCCGCCCTGCTGGCGGAGCTGCGCCACACCGTCTGTGATCCGCTCGCGCGCGAGGACGCGAAGACCCAGGCAGCCCGCCAACTCGCCCGTCTCGCCCGCGCCGGGGTTCCCGGCGCCGATCCGGACGAGTGGTGGACCACCACGACCGTCTCCACCGACGCCACCCTGCCCACCGACGGCACGGTCTCGCCCTCGCGCATCGAGGGCCTGCTCGTCTGCCCGTTACGGGAGGTCGTCGGCAAGCTCGGCGAGGAGGAGGAGACGCCGGTCGCCCTGACGAAGGGCCTGCTGGCGCACGCCTACCTGGAGGCGCTCGGCCGCGGGGTGGACGCGGACGTCGCGAAGGCCCTGACCATCGAGGCCTACGCGGCCGTCCAGAACGACCCGGACTGGCGCGTGGCCAAGGAGCGGGAGGACTTTGCCCGCCTCCTCGAGCGCACCCGCACCTGGCTCGCCACCTCGCGCGCCGGTTTCACCCAGGTCGGCGTGGAGGTGCCGGTGGCCGTCACCGTCGCCGACGGCGTACGCATCCGCGGCCGCATGGACCGCCTCGAGGTCGACGGCGCGGATGACCATTACGTCATCGACCTGAAGACCGGCAAGAGCGCCATCACCCAGACCAGGGCGGACGAGCACCCGCAGCTGGCCGCCTATCAGTTGGCGCTGTCCCGCGGAGTGCTCCACGACGGCGGCGTCGTCGATCCGCAGCCGGGGGAGCAACCGCTGTCCGTGGGCGGGGGAGTGCTCGTCTACCCGGGCACCTCCACCAAGTCGGTGACCACCCGCGAGCAGGCCGCCCGCAGCCGGGAGGAACTCGAGGAGTTCGCGGCCCTGTTGCCACCCCTGGCCGCCGAGCTCGCCGGCCCGACGCTGACCGCCCGCGTCAACGAAACCTGTGACACCTGCCCGGTGCGCAGGATCTGCCCCGTCCAGCCCGAAGGGAAGTCGACCACCAGTGTCTGAGACAACCACGCCGAAGAGCCCGGTCTTCCTCTCCAGGGTGCTCGAACAGAAGCACCCGCCCACCGAGCAGCAGGCCGCCGTCATCGGGGCCACCCCCGGACCCATGCTGGTCGTCGCCGGCGCCGGGGCGGGCAAGACCGAGACCATGGCCTCCCGCGTCGTGTGGCTGGTGGCCAACGGCTACGCCACCCCCGACCAGATTCTGGGACTGACCTTCACCCGGAAGGCAGCGCAGGAACTGGGCAAACGCATCCGCGACCGGCTCAACCTGCTGGCGACGAAGGACAAGGTGCTGCGAGACCTGGATCCGGGCGGTGACCTGACGAAGCACCTGTCCTCCCAAATTCCGACGGTGGCCACCTACGACTCCTACGCCGGTTCCCTGATCCGGGAGTACGGCCTGCTCGTCCCGGTCGAACCCGCCGCCCGGTTGATCAGCCAGGCGGAACTGTTCGCCATCGCCCATGAGGTGGTGACCAACTACCGGGGCCAGCTGCTGGCCACCCAGTCGGTCACCACCGTGACCGGTTACCTGCTCGACCTGGTCACCGAGATGGACAACTCCCTGGTCACCGCCGAGGACATCATCGAGGAGACCGAACCGTTCCTGAAGACCCTGGAGGACCTGCCGAAGGGACCTAAACAGCGGGTCGCCGACTTCACCAGGACGGTGGAGGGGTGGATGGACACCCAGCAGGTGCGCCTGCAGTACCTTCCCCTGGTGGTGGAGCTGAAGAAGGAACTGGCCCGTCGCAACGTGGTCACCTTCAACGAGCAGATGTCGGTGGCCGCGAAGCTCGCCCGCGACCACGGGGCCGTCGGGGCCTCCCAGCGGCGCCGTTTCCGGGTGGTCATGCTCGACGAATACCAGGACACCTCGCATGCCCAGCGCATCCTGCTGAGCAGCCTGTTCGGGGCCGGGGACCCCGAGCTGACCGTGACCGCCGTCGGTGACCCCATGCAGGCCATCTACGGGTGGCGCGGGGCGACCTCAAAGAACCTGGCGGCCTTCGTCGACGACTTTCCCACGGGCAACGGCCCGGCCCCGAAGAAGGAACTGACCACCTCCTGGCGCAACCCGCCCGAGGTCCTCACCCTGGCCAACGAGGTGTCGTCGGCCGTGCTGGGCACCGGGGTCGGGCGCGCCGTCCAGCCGCTCGAACCCCGACCCGGCGCCTCCGCGGGCGACGTCTCGCTCGGCTTCTTCGCCGATGAGGACGCCGAAATCAACTTCGTCGCCGACCGGATGGCCGCCGAATTCCACGCCAGGAAGGACGCCGGGGAGAAGTTCAAGGGCGCGGTGCTGGTGCGCAAGAACCGGCACACCGCCGGCATCGCCGCGGCCCTGGAGGAACGCGACATCCCCTATGAGATCGCGGGGTTGTCCGGGTTGCTCGACGTGCCCGAGGTGTCCGACCTCGTGGCGGTGGCGACGATGCTGGTCCGCCCCCAGGACAATGCGGCGGCGCTGCGCATCCTCTCCGGACCCTACGTCGGGCTCGGGCTGGCGGACCTGGTCGCCCTGCAGAAGCGGGCCCGCAACCTCGGCGGAGCCGTCGAGAAGGCCGTCCATCCCGAGGAACCGTTCGAGCGGCTGCGCTCCCAACTCGCTGACATCACCGCCGACCCGCCGGAACAGGTCGTCGGACTGACCGACGCCGTCGCCGACTTAGGGGAGCGCAACCGCTACTCCCCGGAGGGGCTGGAACGCCTGGAACGACTGTCCTCCCAGCTGCGCCACCTGCGCACCTACAGCCTCCCGAAAGCCCTGCCCGACCTCTTCGCCGACATCGAGGCGGACCTGGGCGTCCGCACCGAGGTGCTCGCCCGCGGGGACGTCGTGGGCACCGTCCACCTGGACCGCTTCGCCGAGGAGGTCGCCGCCTATTCGGGTGACACCCTCACCGGACTGCTGTCCTATTTCTCCCTCGCCCGCGAACACGACGACGGCCTGGCCCTGGGAGAGGCGGCCGTGCGCTCCGACCGGGTCCAGATTCTCACCGCCCACAAGGCCAAGGGCCTGGAATGGGACGTGGTCAGCGTCCTCCACGCCGACGCCGCCACCTACGCGGCCAAAGCGTCGACGTTCCTGACCAACCCCACCCGTGTGCCCGACGAGGAGTTCGAGGCCCTGATCGCCGAGGACCGCAAGGAATTCGAGGACCTGGCCAAGGAGTACATCGCCGACCGGAGGCACAATGAGGCGGAGGAGGCCGCCCGCCTCTTCTACGTCGCGATCACCCGCACCGAGCGGGTCCTCATTGTCACCGCCTCCGGCAAGGCGCCCTACGAGCACCTGGCCGCGCTCAAGGACCTGGCCCCCGACGCGGTCGTCGCCTGGGAGGTCGATGAACCCGAGGAGGGGGAGAAGGAGCCCTCACCCGCACCGGAACCGGAGACCGGGACCTTCCCCCACCTGCCGGTCGACGACGACACCAGGGCCGGGGCATTCCGGGTGCGGCTGGCGATGGAACAGCTCCCCTCGGCCACCCGGGGCGAGTCCTACGACCTGTGGGAGCAGGACGCCACCGCCCTGATCGAGGAATACGAGTCCCTGACGACCCCGGTCGTCGAGGTGGCGCTGCCCGGTGAATTGACCGCCACTGACCTGGTGG
>CAYSIP010000003.1:0-31089 GCA_964431055.1 uncultured Corynebacterium sp.
CCGCCCAGTTCGAGCACACCATCGTCATCACCGAGGACGGCAACGAGATCCTCACCCTGCCCGACGAGGACTGACCACCACCGGGGGAAACGGAGCAGCGTTTCACGCCCGGCCGGGCGCGGCGGTCCTATGATGGATGAGTTCCCCCCCATCCATCGTCCAGAGAAGGCTGCCATGGCACCGTCCGCCCCCGTCCTCACGGCGACCCGACTCACGCAGACCTTCGGGCGGGGAGACGCGCAGGTCCGCGCCTTGGACGGGGTCACGATGGAGTTGCCGCGCGGGGAGTGGACCTCGATCATGGGGCCCTCCGGGTCGGGCAAGACCTCCCTTCTGCACTGCCTCTCCGGTCTGGCCGTGCCGGATTCCGGTTCCGTCAGGCTGCACGGTGGTGGTGGCAGCCACGCGAAGGACCGTCCCCTCGACCTGACGGCGCTGTCGGAGAACGGCCGCGCCCGGTTGCGGCGCACCCGGATCGGCGTGATCTTCCAGGACTACAACCTGGTGCCGGTGTTGACCGTCCGCGACAACATCCTCCTGCCTTCCCGCATGGCGCACCGGCGGGTCGACCGCGGTCACTTCCGCGGCGTCGTCACCCGCCTGGGCATCGATTCCCGCCTGCGGCACCTTCCCCACCAGCTCTCCGGTGGGCAGCGTCAGCGCGTGGCCATCGCCCGGGCCCTGCTGATGCGTCCGGACGTCATCTTCGCCGACGAGCCCACGGGCAGCCTGGACTCCGAGTCCGGGACGGCCGTGCTGAGCCTGTTCCGCGAACTCGTCGATGAGTATGGGCAGACCCTGGCCGTGGTCACCCACGACCCCTCCGCCGCCGGCCGCGGCGATCACGTGGTGACCATGCGCGACGGGCGCATCGTCGAGCAGCGGGCAGCGGGGGAGTAGCCGTCATGCTCAGCCTCGCCCTGGCACAGCTGCGCCGTCGTGCCGCCCGCTACCTGTCCCTGTTCTTCGCGGTTTTCGCCGCGGTCGCCCTCACCGTGGCCACCGCCGCGATCGTCTCCACCCTGACGACCACCGTCAACGGCATGTTCGACCGCGCCTACGCCCAAACCGATGCCGTCGTCACGCTCGAGACGGGCCGTTCAGGTACCGCTCAACTCATCGTGGAGAGCCTCGCCTCCCGCGACGCGATCTCCGACGTGGCCTTTGACCGGGTCGGCGGGCTCTCCGTCGAGGTCGACGGTTCACTGTTCGCCTCCGCCACCGTGCAGCAGATCGCCGACGGCCCGCAGCAGTGGCGGGAGATTCCGGAGGGGAGACTGCCCGCAGGCCCCGGTGAAATCATGACCACCGATGACCGCGAGGTGGGCGAGACCGTCACGCTGCGGCCCTCCGGGGAGGAAGCGGTCACCGCCACCGTCGTCGGCCGGGCAGAACGCTCCGCCCACGAGGATCTTCTGGGCGCCGACCTGTGGCTGGCCGCACCGGAGGCGATGTCCGAGTGGTTCCCCGACACCGCGCGAGGTGAAATCCGCGTCGTCACCGAAGGCCTGTCCCCGGAGGAACTGGTCGACGACCTCGATTTCCTGGCCTCCGATGATTCCCTGTCGATCAGCGGCATCGAAACCGCCGATGCCCGCAGTGAGGCGCTCGCCTCGGGGTACCTCGGGGAGCGGTCGCACTACTTCCTGTTGCTGGCGGCCTTCCTCGTCGTCGTGGCGGTCGTCGCCGCTCTGGTCGTCTTCTCCTCTTACCTGGTGATCGCGGGTCAGCGGCAGCGCGAATACGGGCTCATCCGGGCCGTCGGCGGGTCCGCCCCGCAGCTGACGCTCTCGGTGCTCGTTGAGGCCGTGGTTCTCGCGCTCCTCGCCGGAGGACTCGGGGCCCCCGTCGGTTGGCTGCTGGCCGTGGCCGCGGGTTCGCAGGCCTCCAGTCTCGGGGTGCGCGTGCCGCTCGACACGGTCACCGTCGACCCGGCCATCTTCGTCCTCGCCGTCCTCGGCGCGGTGCTGCTCACCGTCGCCGCGGCCTGGCCGGCCACCCGGCGGGTGCTGAAGAATCCGGTCGTTGATTCCCTCAATGCCTCCGCCACTGGAGGAGGTTCGCTTCTCGGTTCGCTGTTGGCCCTGCTGACCGGTGCGGGGTTGATCGCCGCGGCATGGATGGGGCGAGGGTTGCTTGACGGCGCCTCCGAGGCCGGGGCCGTCATCGTCGCCGTCGGCGTCGCCGGAGTCGCCGTCCTCGGTGTTCTCCTGGTCGCCGCCGTTCTCTGGCCGTGGTTGCTCGCCCTGGTGACCCCACTGGCCGCCAGGATTGATCCTGTGGTCCAGCTCGCGGCCGCTTTCGCGGGCCGGCAGCGCATGCGTTCGGGCGCGCTCGTCGCCATCCTCGTCGCGGGCACGGCGCTCGTCTCGGCGGTGTTCCACGGTCAGGAGCGCGTCGAGTCCGAGATCCTGGACAGCACCGCTGAGGCAGGCAGCGTCGACGTCGTTGTCAGTGGGCTCACGGATTCGCTGGAGCCGGCCACCGCGGAGCTGATCCGCGACGCTCCGGGGGTGGCCGCCGTGGCGACGCCCGCCGCAGTCAGCATCGAAGGACGCCAGGGGACGACCGACATGGCGCTGGCGCTGTCCCCCGGGATGGCCGAACCCGTCCTGCGGAGCACCGTCGCGGGTGCCGCGGCCGCAGGTCCGGGAAAGCTGATCCTCTCCCGCCATTCCCCGCTGCGTGACGAGACCGTCCACGGTTCCTTCACCACCCTCGAGGTGCTCGAGCAACCCATGGAGGTCTCGGTCATCCACGGTGACGGATTGCGCACCATCATCGACCCGGGTGTGGCTCAGGCCGCCCGGGAAAACACGGCCACCATGAACGGGGTTCCCCGGGAGATGGTGCCTGAGTTGCCGACGCCGGTGGCCCTGGTCCGGTTGGACGGGCCCGCTCTGCAGTCTGAGGACAACCCGGCGTTGGCGGGGCTGGAGAAAGCCCTGGCCGCTCAGGGGCAGCTGGTCAGCGTGAGCGAGGAGTTCGGGGCGCGCACGAATGCCCGGAACCTGGTCACCCGCGTCCTCACCTTGTCGACTCTGATGGCGGTGGTGGCGCTGCTCATCGCCGGGGTGGGCGTGGCGAACACCGTCGCACTGTCGGTTCGGGACCGGAACCGGGAACGGGCGGTGTTGCACTCGGTGGGGCAGACATCCGGCGGGGCTGCAGCCTCCCTCAGCCTGGAACTGCTCCTGCTCGCCCTGCCCGCCACGCTGGTGGGCAGCGTCTCCGGAGGCGTGCTGGGGGGCTGGGCCGCCGGCGTCTCAACCGGCGGAGAGGGGACGCTGACGCTCGCCTGGTCACAGGTGCTCACCGTCAGCCTGGTCGCCACCCTCGGCGCCGTGGCCATCGGTCTGCTCACCCAGGTGATGGTGCGGCGGCAGTCAGGCACCATGGGGTAGGGGGAGGGAACCCGGATACCCGGTGGACGGTGATTCCGCGACCGGGTGGAGACACAGAAAAGGGCACTCACGGGGAGTGCCCTACTGCAGCGTGAAACGGGGTGTTTAGGCCGGCAGGATGCCCTGGAACTTCAGCCAGTTGACGCCACCGATAATGGCGCCGATGATGCTGCCGACGATGCCGATGGTGGTGAGGGACTTCCAGCTCTCGGCCCACTGCGGGTTGTCGTCAGCGGTGACGTCACCGAGGAGGTCACCACCGGTGACCTGGTCCTCATCACGGATGATCGGGGCGCCCGGGTTCTCCTCGTCCTCGCCCTGCAGGCTCCAGGCGCCGAGGTCGAAACCGAAGGCGGAGGAACCGGAGGACAGGCGGACACCCTCATCAGTTTCCTGCGCGGAGGCGATGGTGGTGCCGGCGAAGGTCAAGGACACGGCGGTTGCGGCTGCGATGGCAGCGTTGCGGAACTTACGCATGTGGAATGCCTACTTTCGGTTAGCGTTGAGCGGGGAACTCGGGTTTACAGGCCGTGGTTCAGGAAGTTGACGATCGGGCCCACGATCAGGCCGATCAGTGAACCGACACCGCCCAGGAGGCTGGCGCCGTAGAGCAGCTGAGCCCAGACGGGTTGGTTCCCGAGATCCTTGGAGGAACCGAACACAGCCGGGCCCTGGGCCGGCTGATCGGCCTCGAAGTCCACGCTGGAACCCTCGCTGATGCGCGAGGACAGGCTCGGCTCGTAGGGCTCCTCCGGCTCCGGAGCGGACGGGGTGTGGTCCTCAACCGGGATCGTGTCGCCACCCTGATCGATGGGATCGGTCTCGACGGGCTGGCTCTGGGTGGTGAACTGATCGTCGAGGAGTTCACCCTCGGTCTGGGCGGTGGCCACGGCGGTGGTGCCGAAAGCGAGGGCGACGGCGGTTGCGCCGGCGACGGCTGCAGTGCGGAAAGAACGCATATGGAGTCCTTAATTCGTAGTTCTGACTAGGCTTCCGACTTTGCGGAGTTCCGGAGTGTCCTGCCTGTACAGCGGAGTGACAGGCACTGACACGCGGGTGTCGCTTGGTGTCGACACGCGCCGGTGTCACAGTTCACCCTAACGAAGTGCCAGTTTTGTTGCAGATCAATAACAGGCTTTAAGGATCTTTTATTACGGTTTCTTTCCTGTGCATCAATCGTTTGGAAACTTATATTTTCCTGAAAGTAAGTGGTTAATGGGGCCTAGAACAATAAGAACTCCCGGCAATCAACTGGCTGTGATTTATTTCACGGACACCTGGCGGGGGGAATATATTACGCACCCCCGCGGTGCTCCCGACGCTGGCCCACCCCCAATGGGCCCAGCGCCGGGCCCCAGTTTTCGCTCAGAAAAGGCTCAGCGGGTTCAGCTGAACTCGAGGCCGAGCAGGGCGTTCTCGGTCACCTCGGGCAGTGCCGGGTGGATCCAGTACTGCTTCGTGGCCACCTCGCGGACGTCGAGGTCGAAAGCCAGGACGGTGATCATCTGCTGGATGAGGGAGGAGGCCTGCGGGCCCATGTAGTGCGCGCCCAGCAACTTGCCAGAATCGCGGTCGGCGATCAGCTTGCAGATGCCGGTGCTGTCCTCCATGGCCCAGCCGTAGGCGACGTCACCGTAGTTCTGGATCTTGACCGTTACGTTGTGACCGGCCCGCCGGGCCTGTTCCTCGGTGAGCCCGACGGTGGCGATCTGCGGGTGGGTGAAGGTCGCCGCGGGGACATTGTCGTGCGGCATCTTCTGCAGGTCATCCGGGTTCAGGAGGTTGTGCCGCACGGCCCGCATCTCGGCGTTGGCGACGTGCTTGAGCATGTAGGGCGAGGAGATATCCCCGAGCGCCCAGACGCCCTGCGCGGAGGTGGAACGGCCGTATTCGTCGACGCTGATCCGGCCGTCCTCGGTCATCTCCACCCCGCCGGCGGACAGCTCCATCTGGTCACCGTTGCGCATGCGCCCGGTGGCCACCAGCAGTACCTCGGCGGTGACCGAGGAACCGTCGTCCAGCTGGACCGTCACCCCGTCCGCGGATTCGGTGGCGCCGACGGCGTTGCGGCCGGCCCTGATGTTGAAGCGCCGGGCGGCAATCCGGTTGAAGCGGTCGCGCAGGTCGACCTCAAGGTTGCGCAGCATGGGGGACCGGGTGACCACGGTGACCTCGGTGCCCAGCGCATCGAAGACGTGGGCGAACTCCGCGGCGATGAAGCCACCGCCGACGATGACGATGGACTTCGGCTGCTCAGGCAGCCGCATGATGTCCTCATTGGTGTGGTAGCGCACGCCGGAGTTGGCGATGGCCTCCGGGATGAAGGGGCGTGAACCGGCGGCAATGATCACCTGGTCGGCGGAGATGGTCTTCTCCTCCCCGCCCTGGCCGGTGCGCAGGGTGCGCTCGCCCACGAAGACGGCGTGCTGGTCGTAGACGTCGATGTTCGGGGTCTCCGGGCCGCGGCGGTACTCCTCGCCACCGGCGGCGATCAGATCGATGCGCTCGTTGAAGATACGGGAGACCATCGACCGCCAGTCCACGGAGTTGACCTGCGCGTCGACGCCGAGCCGCTGCGATTCCACGGTTTCCAGCGCGACGTCGGCGGCGTAGACGTACATCTTCGTCGGGATGCAGCCCACGTTGAGGCAGGTGCCACCGAACGTGCCCTTCTCGATGATCGCGATCGACTTGTCCTCGAACTCCGGGCCGGGGATCGAGTTGCCCGAACCGGTGCCGATGATGATCAGGTCATAATGCGCGTCGACGGTGGCGTCAGTTGGGGCTACGTCCGCAGGGGAGGTCATGAAAACTCCAATCATGTTCGAATACATAGAGATAACCTGGTCAATCCTACCGTCAGGTAGGAAAACCTAATTGTCCAGCGCACTCAGCCAGTCAACCGTGATCTCGAGAGCCTCGTCCCGGGCGGGTTGGAGGGAGAGGAACACGTCATGACGGGCGTTCCTGATCGCCTGCACGGTCACCTGCTCGCCGAGCCGGGGAGTCCAGTGACGGATCTGGGCGACGTCGAGCACCGTGTCGGCGGTGTCCGCATCCGGGGAATAGGGTCGACCAAGGCGTGAACGCGACGAACACAGGGTGAGCACCGGCACCCCGACGTCGACCCCGCCGTCATGGACCTGTTCGTGCCCGGCCAAGATGGCGCGCAGCCAGCCCAGGTACTTGCGGTGTCCGCCCAACGGTTTCATGGTGATGTCGAAGTCCCACTCGCCGTGGTGGTCGCGGTGGATCGATATCCCGTAGGTGCCCAGATTGCCGCCGGGGATGGCCAGGTGCGGCCAGCGGCTGCCCAGGAACCGCACCAGCGGGCGCACCACCCGGACGAGGGCCCGCGGGTACATCATGTCCAGCCAGGGACTGTTGAGCACGACCCCGTCGATGGCCGCATGCCGGGGGTCACCGGTCCGGCGCAGATGGTCCAGCCACAGGGGGACGATCAAACCACCGGTGGAGTGTGCGATCGGCACGATTCCGGGATGCTCGCCGGCGAGGTGTCCGGTTACGGCGGACAGGTCGGGGAAATAATCCTGGAGACTCTCGCTGTAGTGCCAGTGTTGGCCATTTTGCCGGGCGCGCCCGGTTTTGCGCAGATCCAGACCGTAGGCGGCGAAGCCCTGTTCATGAAGCGCGCGGGCGACGTGGGCGTGGAAGAAATAGTCCGTCATACCCGGCACCCAGACCACTGCGCGGCGTTGTGCCCAATCGGCCGGAGGGTGGGCGGGATCGGGCAGGTGGCGCACCAGGGTGGCCACGACCCCACCCTCGCCCTCCGGGTCGAGGCCGAGGTGGAAATCGCGGGCCTGGAAATCCTCGCCGAGGACATCGGGGCGCCAGGTTGTGTCGCGGGCCTGCTCATTCATGTCCTCCAGCTTAGGGAAGCAGGTGCGGCTCGGCTCGGTGGTCGGAGCATCAGCGTGGGGGAGGGGCGGGGGTTGGTGTTGTTGGTCTCCCGATCGGTAATCGGGGCGTATGTCCCCACCCCCGAACATCGAGGGCGTATTGTTGTAGAGCACCGGACGACGCTTGCGGGGTAGAGGAACTGCCCGACCCGTGCGTCGTCACGTTCTGCCCGTCAGGTCAACTGTCGCCCTCCTGACTGCGGACCACCCACCGACGACGAAGAGGTAAATACAAAGGTGTCCACCAACAACGCAAACGCCACGCATGTCACCGACGAGGTCGATGTCGCTCTCGTCGGTGCCGGCATCATGAGCGCCACCCTGGGTGCCATGCTCCGCGAGCTGGAGCCGAGCTGGTCCCAGATGATCTTCGAGCGTCTCGACGGCCCGGCCATGGAGTCCTCTTCTCCGTGGAACAACGCTGGCACCGGTCACTCCGCCCTCTGTGAGCTGAACTACACGCCGGAGAAGAACGGCAAGATCGACATCTCGAAGGCCGTGAACATCAACGAGAAGTTCCAGGTCTCCCGCCAGTTCTGGGCCCACCAGGTCAACAACGGCGTGCTGTCCGACCCGCAGGACTTCATCGCACCCGTTCCGCACGTCTCCTTCGGGCAAGGTGACGAGCAGGTCGATTACCTCCGGCGCCGCTACGAGGCACTGAAGGACAATACTCTGTTCCCGGGCATGGAGTTCTCCGACGACGAGGCCGTCTTCGCCGAGAAGCTGCCGCTGATGGCCGAGGGTCGTGACTTCGACACCGAGAAGGTCGCCATCTCCTGGATGAACGAGGGCACCGACGTCAACTTCGGTGCGCTGACCGATCAGTTCCTCACCGCCGCCAAGGCCTCGGGCACCGAGATCCGCTACGGCCATGAGGTCAGGAATCTCAAGCGCGAGGGCGGCAAGTGGAAGATCTCCGTGAAGAACGTCCACACCGGTGACACCCACGTCGTCAAGGCCAACTTCGTCTTCGTCGGCGCCGGTGGCTACGCCCTGGACCTGCTGCGCAAGGCCGGCGTCCCCGAGATCCGCGGTTATGCGGGCTTCCCGGTGTCGGGCATGTGGCTGCGCTGCACCAACGAGGAGCTCATCGAGCAGCACGGCGCCAAGGTCTACGGCAAGGCCAAGGTCGGCGCCCCGCCGATGTCGGTCCCGCACCTGGACACCCGCATGATCGACGGTGAGAAGGGGCTGCTCTTCGGCCCCTACGGTGGCTGGACCCCGAAGTTCCTCAAGGAGGGCTCCTACCTCGACCTGTTCAAGGGCCTCCGCCTGGACAACATCCCGTCCTACCTGGGCGTCGCCGCGCAGGAGTTCGGTCTGGTCAAGTACCTCGTGGAGGAGGTCACCAAGAGCTTCGACGGGCGTATGGAGGCCCTGCGTGAGTACGTCCCGGAGGCGAAGGCTGAGGACTGGGAGACGATCGTCGCCGGTCAGCGCGTCCAGGTGATCAAGCCGAGCGCAGCCCCGCGTTTTGGCTCCCTGGAGTTCGGCACCACCCTGATCAACGATCTTGACGGTTCCATCGCCGGCCTGCTGGGCGCCTCCCCGGGCGCGTCCATCGCCCCGGCCGCCATGGTCGAGCTGCTCGAGCGTTGCTTCGGTGAGCGCCTGCTCGACTGGTCCGACAAGCTCTACGAGATGATCCCGTCCTACGGCACCAAGCTCGCCGGTGACCAGAAGCTGTTCAACGAGATGTGGGACTTCACCCAGAAGACCCTCAAGCTGGACCGTTAGTCACGGCCTGCCCTCCGTTTGTCGAAACCCCCGCCGCGGCGGGGGTTTCGCCGTCCCAGGGTCACCGCTGAGGTTTCTCAGCCGGCTACCACTGCCGTCGTCAATGCCAGCACCAGGAGAATCACGCCGCCGGTGCCCAGCACCCTCACGAACACGGGTCGCCGGGCCGGGGGATCCGGACAGAGCCGCACCGCCAGTTCCACCCGGGCTGGGGCGGACATCGTGAGCAGGGAGGCGGAGACATTCTGGGCAGCGGCCGCGGGCAGCGCCGGGGCCCCGAGTGCCTGGGCCGCCTGTGCCTGGGGTCCGGCGAACATCGCGTTGGCCCCGCTGTTGGAGCCGGTGATGAATCCTCCGGTACCACCCAGGAAGGGAATCAGGAAGAAATAGAACCCGCCGACGCCGGCCAACACGGTGGCGATCTGCCCGGACATCCCGGACACGGACATGACCGCCCCGAGCAGGATGAAAAGCGCGGTGGCGGGACCGACATGGGCCCAGGTGCGCAAGGTGTGTCGCAGGGTGGGGGCAAGCTCCTCCCAGTGGCCCCGCAGCGTGAAGACCGTGGTCAACGCCAGCCACAGTGCCGGCGAGGCCAGGTGACGCCACCCGGTGTCATCCGCCCCGGAGGCGCGCAGGATGACCGATACTGCCAGCACTCCGCTCAGCAATAGGCCATAGGGAACCAGGGCGCGCAGCTCCCTGCCCGAGACAACCAGCCTGATACCGCTGGACCGGTGCCAGAGCAGGTGCACCACCAGGGTGACGGCGGCACCGAAAGCCCCGGCGGGCGCGGTGCCGAAGGCCACGTTCGCCAGCCCGATGCTCACCCAGAGCACCAGCCCGGACGCCACCGCCAGGCCCACCGCCCGGGGCCGTTGGCCGGGCGCCGCGACGATCAGGGCGGCCGCGATTCCGACTCCCAGAAATACCGGCAGGCTGAACAGGGCGCTCATCACCCCGAGCTGGTGGAAGTCCGTGCCCGAGAGCTGCGCGGCGATCAGGGTGCCCGGCGCCATGGAACCCCAGGGCACCGCGCACAACCCGAGCAACCCGATGGGGGCGGCCTTCCGCCCCTCGTACCCGAGCCCCACCAGCAGCGGCACCGCGATGGCCACGCCGATGCCGAACCCGGTCAACGACTCCGCGAGTGGGGTCACCCCGTGCACCACAGCCAGCACCGGGGCCACGCCGGAACCGAGGTGGCGACGCAGCCACGCGGAGAGCACCGCCTGATCACCCATCCGCCGACCCGCCTCGGCGAAGGCTATGCCACCGCCGACGATCAGCATCACCTCCACCACCAGCGCCGCCCATTCCCCGCCTGCGGTCGCCGCATCCCGCCAGGACAGGTCGAACCAGATGCCGGCGACGACGACGGCGGAGAACAGGCCCAGCAGGGCCGCGCGCGAGGTCGACTGCCGGGCCAGCAACGCCCCGACCACCAGAAAAAGCGGGAACACCGCGAGCAGCACAGTCACGGCAACATGGTATCCGGGGGGCTTTCCGGGAGCGGCCGGGGCTTCTCGACCCAGTCCCTCAAGCGGCGTAGGCTGAGAACGATCCTGTGATGCACATCATGCTCTCATGAGGAGGGGCCATGGGCCGGCTCGTGTATTCAATGATGATGTCGCTGGACGGCTACGTCGCCGACCGGAACGGCAATTTCGACTGGGCGGTGCCGGACGAGGAGGTGCTCGGGTTCATCAATGACCAGGTCAGCGAGGCAGGCACCTTTCTTTATGGCCGGCGAATATATGAGGTGATGCACGTCTGGGAGACCGACCCGGCGACCGCGGACACACCGGAGTCGACGGAGTTCGCCCGCATCTGGGGGGAGGCGGACAAGGTCGTCTACTCCACCACTCTGGCGGACGTCTTCACCCGACGCACCCGGCTGGAGCGGGACTTTGATCCGCAGGCCGTGCGGGAGATGAAGGAGTCCAGCGAGAAGGACCTGACCGTCGATGGTCCCACCCTGGCCGCCCAGGCCCTGCGACACGGGCTGGTCGATGAGATCCGGCCGCTGGTGTGCCCGGTCTCGGTCGGCGGTGGGTTGCCCTTCCTCCCGGATTTTCAGATCGGGTTGCAGCTGCGGGGCCAGCGGGTCTTCCGCAGCGGTTTCGTCCAGCTGCTCTACGCCGTGACCGACGTTCCGCGCTGAACTCCCCACCCGCTCAGCCCTCGGCAAGATCGCGGCGCCGGAAAGCCACGAGTCCCACCGCGTGCAGCACCAGAGCCCCGACGGCCAGTACCACCAGGGGAGTGGCGACCAGATCTGCGTCGGGCACCGCCGGGGTGTGCCACAGGGGTGACAGTCCGCGTGCCCACTCCGGAAGGTCAAGCAACTCACCGAGGAAGAGCACGAGCGCGGTCCAACCAACCGGGATCCAGGCCAGTGAGGACAACCGGGGCGTCAGGCCGAACAGGGCGGCGGCCGCGGCGCCGTAGAAGAGGATCGCCGGGACGTAGGCCAGGGAAGCCACCGCTAGCTCACCGATCCAGACGACCTCTCCCGCGCCGAGAGCCATGCCGACGCCCAGGCCGAGGCCCAGCAGAACCTGCATCAGGACGGCCTCCATGGCAACGACCGCCCACCAGCCGGCCAGCAACCCGGGACGGGAACTGCCGGTCTGGACCACGGCAGCCACCCGTCCGGTGGACTCCTCACCGCGCAGCCGCAGCACCCCGGCCACGATCAACCCCACCGGACCGAGGGAGAGCATCGACAGCAGCACCCCGCCGAAGGAGCGGGTCAGGTCGTCGAGGTTGATTTCGATGTACTCGGTGACCGTCGGCATCTCCGTGATCAGGCCCTCCAGCTCGGAGGCCAGGGTCCCGAAGGCGACCGCGAAGAAGAACAGGCCGATGGTCCACCAGGCGAAGGTGGGGGTCTCCAGGCGGAAGGCCAGGCCGGCGGGGGAGAGCAACCCCTGACGTGCATGCGCGCGCCCCGCCCTGGGCTGGCGCAGCCCGCTGCCCAGGTCGCGCCGGGCGGACAGGTAGACGGACAGGGAGGTGACGACGGCAGCGACGATGACGGCGACCAGCAGCGGCCACCAGCGCAGGTCAGTGTAGAAGCGGGCCTGCTGACCCCAGGCGAAAGGGGAGAACCACGACAGCCAGGATCCCTGGGCGTCGATGACGTCGCCGACGCCGCGGATCAGAAAGGCCAGGGCAATGGCCCCCAACCCCAACCCGGTGGTCGCCCGCGCCGATTCCGTCACCTGCGCGGCTACGGCGGTGATTGAGCCGAAGACGAGTCCGATCAGGGCGGTGGCCGCACCGAAGGCCAGGGAGCTGGCGACCGGCAGGTCCGTGACGATCAGTCCCACCGCGACAACCGCCCCCACCAGGGCGCACACGATCAACGTGATCAGGAAAGCAGCGGCCGGGGCGGCGTGGCGCCCGATCGGGAGGGCGCGCAGCATCTCCAACCGTCCGGACTCCTCCTCCGCCCGGCTGTGCCGGGTGGTGAACAGGACCGCCATGATCGCCGCGGGCAGGAAGGTCCACAATGCCAGCTCGTTGGCCACCATCGCCCCGAAGGTGTAGTGGTCCGCCCCGAACAGCGGGCCGGTCATCATGATCGCGGCGGGATTGTTCAGCAGGTGGGCCCGGGCCTGCAGGGCCTGCTGATCGGGGTAGGCCACGTCCATGGCCGCCACCGACGCGGGGATCAGCACGAGGAAGGCCAGGACCCAGACTGCGAGACGGACACGGTCCCGCCGTAGGTGCAGGCGCAGTAGGCGCCCCATGCCGGTGAACTGCCCGGCCCGTATCTTCGTGACCCCGGCAGGGGGCAGCGTGGCGGTGCTCATGACGTTTCCCGTTCTCCGGTGACCGGGCCACCGTAGTGACGGAGGAAGAGGTCCTCGAGCGAGGGTGGGGTGATCCGCAGATTGCCGACCCCGAGTCCGGTGAGGGCCTTGAGGACTCCGGTCACCTGGTTGTCGTCAAGGTCGAAGCGGACCGATCGGCCATCGATGCTGAGTTCATGCACCCCGTCGACCTTGGTGAGCGGGGTGGGATCGGAATGGACCGTCGCGGTCACGGTGGAGCGGGTGAGGTGGCGTAGTTCGCCGAGAGTGCCGTGCTCGACGTCTGTTCCGGAGCGGATGATGGTCACCGAATCGCAGAGTTTCTCCACCTCACCGAGGATGTGGCTGGACAGCAGGATGGTGCGTCCCTCGTCGCGGAGGGCCCGTATCTCCTCGGTGAAGATGGACTCCATGAGCGGGTCCAGTCCAGAGGTTGGCTCATCCAGCAGATACAGGTCCACGTCGAGGGACAGCGCCGAAACCAGCGCGACTTTCTGCCGGTTGCCTTTGGAGTAGGTCCGCGCCTTCTTGGTGGGGTCGAGCTCGAAACGCTCGATGAGTTCTTGACGACGCTGTCGCTGGGCGCTGGAACGCTGGTGGCGGGTGAGTACGTCGATGGCCTCTCCGCCGGTCAGATTCGGCCACAGGTTGGTGTCACCGGCGACGTAGGCCAGGCGGTGGTGCAGTTCCACCGCATCGCGCCAGGGATCCAGGCCCAACACGGTCGCGGATCCGGAGGTGGCCTTGAGCACGCCGAGCAGCACCCGGATGGCGGTCGACTTGCCCGCTCCATTGGGGCCGAGGAATCCCCGGACCTCTCCGGTGGGCACGGTGAAATTGAAATTGTCCAGGGCGCGGGTGCTGCCGAAGGTCTTGGTCAGGTTGGTGGTGGAGATGGCGGTGCCGGTGACTGTCTGGGTCATCGTGTCGATCCTGATCTCTCCGGGGCGCCCGGGCGGGTGGTGAGACAGACGCCGTTCGGCGTTCTGCTGGGCACGGCCATGGTGTCGTCTGTGACAGCAGGCGCCCGGGCCAGGGATGCCTCGGCGGTCAGCCGGTGATTTGCGGCGTGCGGGGCCCGGACGCGGGCGCTCGACACCGCGCCCGGGGATCTCCCGCCGCCGGCTGAACTCATGCTCACCAGTCTAAACGGGCTTTCAAACCTTTGATAGAGGTATTTCACCCAAAACCAGCTGATGATGCCTAGACCCTGATTAGAGTGATACGAAACTTCTGTTCTCCGGCCCGAACGGACCTGACCCGATGCAGACGATCGTCCCCCATATCTGGTTCGACGATGACGCCACCAGCGCCGCCGAGTTCTACCTCGGGGCCTTTCCTGATTCCCGGCTCGTCGAGGTGGGCACCTACCCGGCCCAGGCCTTCCCGGGTCCACCTCGTGGCGCCGACGGGCAGACCTCATCGGTGACGCTCGAGATCGGGGGATACCGGTTGACCCTGATTAACGGCGGGGATGCGTACTCCCCGACGCCGGCCATCAATTTCTTCGTCAATTTCGACCCCAGCGTGCGCCCGGACGCCACGGGGGATCTCCACCGCGTCTGGAGCAAACTCACCGACGGCGGGCAGGTGTCCATGGAGCTCGGCGCCTACCCCTTCAGTTCCTGCTACGGCTGGGTGCAGGATCGTTACGGGGTCAACTGGGAGCTGATGCTCACCAACCCGGCCGGTGACCCGAGGCCCTTCATCATCCCCAACCTCATGTTCTGCGGGGCCGCCCAGAATAGGGCGCGTGAAGCCGTTGACCATTACCTCTCGGTGTTTTCCGGTGCGGAGTTGGCCTCCCGGGTGTTCTATGACCAGCCTGACGATCTCGTCACCATGGATTCGGTGATCTTCTCTGATTTCCAGCTGGCCGGCGAGTGGCTCTCCGCCACGGACTCCGCCGTGGCACAGCCGTTCACGTTCACCCCGGGCCTGTCCCTGCGCGTGTCCGCCCGCGACCAGTGGGAGATCGACTGGTTGTGGTCCGGGCTGTCCGCGGTGCCCGAGGCGGAACGGCGCGGGTGGTGCGTCGACCGCTACGGAGTCAGCTGGCAGATCCTCCCCGCCAATCTGGGTGAACTGCTCGCCCGCCCCGGGGCGCTCGAGAAATTTCTGCGCATGACCAAGGTGGAGATCGATCAGTTCTGATCCCGCGTGGAAGCTGGTCGACACCGCCTGGACACGAGCGTAAAGTGTTCTACATCACAGCTTCGAGCTGCCGGAGGAGATCCGATGCAGAAGATCGTCCCCAATCTCTGGTTCAACCGGAACGCGGCTGAGGCCGCCGAGTTCTACCGGACCGCGTTCCCTGACACCCGCATTCTTGAGACCACCCGCTACCCACACGAGGGATTACCGGATTTTCAACGCGACTTCGCCGGCGACGTCCTCACCGTCGACCTGGAGGTCCTCGGATTCCGCGTCACCCTGATCAACGCCGGAGACGAGTTCACCCCGAACCCCTCGATCTCCTTCATGGTCTCCTTCGACGAGGGACACGACCCTGACGCCCGGGAACAGCTGAATCAGACCTGGACCAGACTGCTCGACGGTGGCACCGAGCTGATGCCGCTGACCGAATATCCCTTCGCCCCCTATTACGGCTGGGTCCAGGACCGGTACGGGGTGAACTGGCAGCTCACGCTCGTCGACGCCGCCGAGGAAGCCGGTAGCCGCCCCCGCGTCTACCCCAGCCTCCTGTTCAGCGGGGCCGCGCAGAACCGGACCGCCAAGGCGAAGGAGACCTACCTCGCGGCTTTCGCCGACTCCGCGGACGGCGCCACCGCGCTCTACCCCGAACAGACCGGCCCTGCCCCGGAAGGCGCGGTGATGTACACCGACTTCCAGTTGGAGGGCCAGTGGTTCGCGGCCATGGATTCCGGGGTGGAGCAGGACTTCACCTTCACCCCGGGAGTCTCCCTGATGGTCCACGCCGACGGCCAGAAGGAGATCGACCGCCTCTGGAAGCGACTTTCACACGTGCCGGGGGCGGAGCAGTGCGGTTGGTGCGCAGACCGGTTCGGCGTCAGCTGGCAGATCGTGCCCGCCAACCTGGACGAGCTCATGGAACGCGACGGGGCCTTCGGGAAACTGATGACGATGAAGAAGATCGAGATCGACCAGTTCTGAACGACAGAGTGCGCAGCTGCGCACTCTGTCAAGGGTTCTTCCGTGCCCGAAGGCCTAGGTTCCGCAGTAGGTGATGAAGCGGCCGAAGTCCTCGGGCGCGGGGTGCTCATAGTCCGCGAACCGCTCCCGGGGTTCGAAGGGGGAGCTCACGGCGTCGAGAAGCCGGAGGAACAGGGTGGTGTCTCCATCCTCGGCCGCCTGCAGCGCCTCATCCAGGAGGTGGTTGCGCGGGATGTAGATGGGGTTGGTCCGTTTCATGGCCGCACGGTCGGGGTTCATCGCCAGCCAGCGTCCCAACCAGGCGGCGGCGTCTCCCGGCGCGGTGAACATGCGCAGCACCGGGGCACCGTCGACGGTCTCGGTCTCGGCGAGCAGCCGGTTGAAGCGCGTCAGGTCCGGCTGATGGGCGGTGAGCAGCTCCACCAGGTCGTCGAGCAGCTTCTCCTGTTCCCCCGGCACATCCGTGTCGGGCAGGCCGAGGGAACGGGAAATCTCCCGCAGCCAGGCCACCCGGTAGCGGTCGCTGAAGGAGTCCATCACCGGCTGCACCTGCTCGATGGCCCTGTCGACGTCTCCGTCGATCAGCGGCAGGATGGTCTCGACGAAGCGGGCGAGGTTCCAACCGATGATCGCCGGCTGGTTCTGGTAGGAGTAACGGCCCTGGGCGTCGATGGAGCTGTAGACGGTGTCCGGGTTGAAGGCGTCCATGAAGGCGCACGGACCGTAATCGATGGTCTCCCCGGAGATGGTGGTGTTGTCGGTGTTCATCACCCCGTGGATGAATCCCAGGCGCATCCACTGCGCCACCAGGCCGAGCTGGACGTCCATGACCGATTCGAAGAGCGCCAGGTAGGGGTTCTCCGCCGCGCGGGCCTGCGGGTGATGACGGTCGATCGCGGCGTCGGCGAGGCGCCTGGTGAGGTTGAGTTCCCCACCTTCGGGGGCGTCGGGCGCGGAGGTGCTGTCGAGGAGTCGCGCGTACTGGAAGGAGCCGACCCGCAGGTGACTGGCGGCCACCCGGACGAGGAGCGCGCCGGGCTGGACATGGGTGCGCGGGATCTTCCGCCCGGTGGTGAGTACCGCCAGGGAGCGGGTCGTGGGCACCCCGAGGGCGTGGAGCGCCTCGCTGACCAGGTACTCGCGCAACATGGGGCCTAATGCGGCGCGACCGTCGCCACCACGGGAGAAGGGGGTCGGACCCGCGCCCTTGAGATGGATGTCGCGCAACCGGCCTGCACGGTCGGTGACCTCACCCAGCAACAGGGCGCGGCCGTCACCCAGGCGGGGGACGAACTGGCCGAACTGGTGGCCCGCGTAACCCTGGGCGACGGGACGCGCATCGTCGGGGAGGGAGTGGCCGAGCAGGAAGGCGACGCCCTCGTCGGTGCGCAGCCAGTCGGGGTCGAGCCCCAGCTCCTCGGCCAGGGGCTCGTTGAGGACGACCAGGCGCGGGTCGGGGGTGTCTTCTGCCCGCCAGGGCACGGCGAGCTCGGGGAAGGCGTCGGCGAAGTGGGTGGACAACTGTGGCTGCGTGCTCATCGACGTGCTCATGTCCCCAGCGTAGCCGCGCGTCGAAGCGGGTAGAAGGGGGTCCCGGCCGTTTCCGGACCTGGGCGGGTGCGTCCTAGACTGGACCGTCATGAGCGCACCGAGCCATGACCGCAACCCCGACGACCGGCTGTCCCCGCACGCGGACCTGCCCGGCGTGACCCTGGTCGGGGGAGGCCCCGGCGCCTGGGACCTGATCACCGTCCGTGGCATGCACGCCCTGCAGGCCGCGGACGTCATCCTCACCGACCATCTGGGGCCGACCGACGAGCTCGAGCGGTTGTGCGACACCTCCACCAAGGAGATCATCGACGTCTCGAAGCTGCCGTATGGCCGCCAGGTCGCCCAGGAACGGACGAATGAGCTGATCGTCGAGCATGCCCGTGCCGGCAAGCGCGTCGTGCGGCTCAAGGGTGGGGACCCGTACGTGTTCGGCCGTGGCTTCGAGGAGCTGACCGTCTGCCGGGAGGCGGGCGTCCCCTGCGCGGTGGTGCCCGGGGTGACCAGCGCGGTCTCTGTCCCGGCGGCGGCCGACGTGCCGATCACCCAGCGCGGGGTCGTCCACTCATTCACGGTCGTTTCCGGCCACCTGCCGCCAGGCCATCCGAAGTCGCTGGTCAACTGGGAGTCTCTCGCCCAGGCGGGGGGAACCATCTCGGTGATCATGGGAGTCAGGAACGCGCCCGCCATCGCCGATGCACTCCTGGCGGCGGACATGCCGGCCAGGACCCCCGCCGCGGTGATCCAGGAGGGCACCACGGATGCCCAGCGGGCCTTCCGCTGCACTCTCGGCACCCTCGCGGAGACGATGGAGGCCAACCGGGTGGGATCCCCGGCGGTGTATGTCATCGGCGACGTCGCGGGCCTCTGAACCGTCGCCTGTCTCATCCCGGGGGATGATGACGGGGCGGGGAGCTGACATCTAGCCTGGGCAGACGTGACCACTGTTCCGCGCCTTCCCCGCCTGACCGGCCCCGTCCGCCGGGGTGGGTTCCTACGGATCCCGGTGACCGTGGCATTGGCGCTGCTCATCTCGAACTCGCTGCTGTACCGCCTCCGGGAACAGGGCGACGTACTCGGCTGGTGTGTTGGGCTGGCGGCCATCGTGCTGATCACGGGCGCCTTCCTTCTCCACCGGCGGTGGCCTGATGCGATGCTCTCGGTCGTCGCCGTCGTGTTGACGGTGTGTCTGTTCATCACCGAGATCCGCATCTCCATCGAGGTCGCCGCACCGGTGTTCTATGCGGCCTACCTGGCGAGTGCCTGCTCTCGCCGACGCTGGCGCCCGTTGTGGCTGGGATGGTTGCTCGCCGGCACGGGGGCCGTGGTGCTGACCATCCCGTTCTCAACCGATGTGTTGCCACGGAACCCCGGTCAGCTGTTCACCGCCGGGTTGGTCACCATCATGGTGTGGGCGGTCATCGGCTTCTTCTGGCTGCTGGGCACCCAGAACCGCAAACGTCGCGAGGACCTGGCCGCACTGCGGGAGCGCGCCGAGATGGCGGGGGTGGTCGAGCGCACCCGCATCGCCCGGGAGATGCACGACATCATCGCCCACAACCTCTCCGGCATCATCGCCCTGGCCGACGGGGCACGCTACGCCGCGGCGAAACACCCGGAGGTCGCCGCCGACGCCCTCGGCACCATCGCCACCACCGGGCGGGAGGCGTTGACCCAGATGCGCGGCCTCCTGTCGGTCCTGCGCACCGCGGATTCCCGCGAGGAGCACGCCGCCCCCGGACTGCCGGAGATCTCCGCGCTTATCGACGACTCCCGCCGCGCCGGGTTGGATGTCACGGTCACGGGACTGGAAGGGTTGCCCCGGGATCTGTCCGATCTGACTCAGTTCACCGTCTACCGCATCGTCCAGGAGATGCTGACCAACATGCTCAAACACTCCACCACCTCTTCCGGCGTCCTCCACGTCGAGGCCACCCTCAGGTCCCTGACCCTGATCTCCCGCAACCCGGCGGACCGGGGTGTGGACGCCACCGCCGGCGGTTACGGGCTGGTCGGCATGGCCGAGCGGGTGCGTGCCCACGACGGCAGGTTCACCTGCGATTTCGACGGGGAGTTCTTCACCACCACCGCGGAGGTGCCCCGGTGAACCCGGTGACCGGGACCATCACCGTCGGACTCGTCGATGATCAGCCCCTCGTGCGTGCCGGCTTCGCCATGCTGCTCGGATCCCAGGATGACCTGGAGGTGCTCTGGCAGGCCGGCGACGGGGCCGAGGTGCCGGGCCGGCCCGGGGTCGACGTCGTGCTCATGGACGTGCAGATGCCCCGGGTCGACGGGATCACCGCCACCCGCGCCCTCCTGGAGAGGGATGGACACGTGAAGGTGATCATGCTGACCACCTTCGACGACCGCGAATTCGTCAAGGGCGCCATCGAGGCCGGGGCCAGTGGGTTTCTGCTCAAGGACGCCGAACCGGAGGAGCTGCTGTCGGCGGTGCGCACCGTGGCCGCGGGGGACGCCGTGCTCGCGCCCCGGGTCACCGCCCGGGTACTGCGGGAGCTCCGGAGCCCCACGACCGCGGCGCCCCCGGCCCCGGCCGGGGAGCCAGATGAACAGGCGCTGGGGGAACTGACCCCGCGGGAGCGGGACGTCCTGCGGTTGATCGCGCTCGGCTACAGCAACGACGAGATCGCCGCCACCGAGTTCGTGTCCATGGCAACGGTGAAGACCCACGTACGCCACATCCTGATGAAGACGGCTTCACGCGACCGGGTCCACGCGGTGCTCTTCGCCTACCGCCACGGACTGGTCAGCGTCGACGAGCTCCTGGCTCATCCCCGGGGCTGAGAGGCGGAATCATCCCGCGGGTCGACGATAACCGGGCCGGCGCCGACGAGCATGAAGGACATGCTCACAGTCGAACATCTCACCAGAACCTACGGCGGCCACCACGCCGTCCACGATCTCTCCTTCACCGTCCCCGACGGTCAGGTGACTGGCTTCCTCGGGCCCAACGGCTCCGGCAAGTCCACCACCATGCGTATGTGCCTCGGCCTGGAACGGCCCACCAGCGGCTCCGCCACCTTCGACGGGCAGAAGTTCCGCCGACTGTCCCGCCCGACCCGGGTGGTCGGCAGCCTGGTGGACGCCGCGGGTGTCCACCCGCAGCGCAGCGCCCGTGCGCACCTCGGGTATATCGCCGCAACCGCGGGTATCCCCGCCCGGCGTGTAGACGCCGTGCTCGACGAGGTCGGATTACATGAGGTGGCCAAGCGCAGGGTCGGGGGGTTTTCACTGGGCATGAAACAACGCCTCGGCCTGGCCGCGGCGCTGCTCGGTGACCCCCGGCACCTGTTGCTCGATGAACCGGTCAACGGCCTGGACCCGGAGGGGGTGCACTGGATGCGCGACAAGATCCGTGCCCTGGCGGGGGAGGGGCGCAGTGTGCTGGTCTCCTCCCATCTTCTCTCCGAGATGTCGTTGACCGCCGACCGGTTGGTGGTGATCGGCAGGGGGCGGCTGATCCGGGAGGGCACCGTGGAGGACTTCATCGGCTCCACCCGGCAGCAGGTGGTCGAGGTCCGGGTGGATCAACCGGAGGTGCTCGCCGCCGAACTCGCGGTGCGCGGGGTACCTACCCGGTCCAGCGAAGGAGGCCTCGAAGTCGCGGGTACCGGAGCGGGGGAGATCGGTGATCTCTGCCAGGAGCTCGGCCTGCGGGTTCTCGGCCTGGCGGAGAAGATCCCCAGCCTCGAGGAGGCCTTCTTGGCTGCCACCGCAGACTCCGTCGACTACCGCGCCAGCTGAACCTCTTCCCACCCTGCAAGGAGAATTCCCGTGACGATTTTAAAAAGTGAACTGATCAAGCTCCTCAGCATCCGCTCCACCTGGATTTATCTGGCCCTGATCACCGCGGTCGGCGGTACTGCCGCGATCCTGCATTCATGGAGCGTCCGCTCCTTCGATGAGACCTCCGACATCGGCTGGAACGTGCTGACCGTGGGCGCGGATTTCGCCCTGCTGGTGATGATCTTCGCCGCTGCGGGCATGGTGGGAACCGACCTCAGCCACAAGACCGTCACCTGGAGCTATCTGGCCGATAACCGCCGGGTGGGCCACCTGGTGGTGCAGGTGGCGGTCGTGGTGGGGGCGGTGGTGTTCAGCGGGGTGCTGGGAGTGCTCCTGGCCGGGGCGGGCAACCTGGTGTCGGGGATCGGGATGAACCTCGGGTTCACCGCCACGGCATTGACCCCCGTGACCGCTGCGCTGGTGCAATGGGTGGTGTTCTCCACCCTGTCCGCACTTTTCGCCATCATCCTGCGCAGCGGGATGCTCGGGGCGATGATCGTCCTCGCCGACTTCTTCGTCATCGAGGTGATGCTCGGCATCGCCGGCGTCGAATGGCTCCGACCGGTCCTGGACCTGCTGCCGCTGGCCAATAGCCGAATTCTCGGGATCGGCGAGTTCAACGGGATCAACCACGGGCCCGTCACCGCGGCGGTGATCCTCATGCTCACTCTCGGTCTGGTGGGCGTCTGCGCGGCATGGCGGGTGGACCGGGGTCCCGTGCGTTGACCGCTGAGACCGCGGGTTCGGGCACACCCGGTGCCGGACACCGGTTGCTCATTCGGGTTCATCCGAGAGGCCGGGACGGGGGAGATGTCAGACCACCAGCGTCAGGGTCTCCTTCTTCGCGGTGCCCACTTCAACCACCAGGCCTGCGGCGTCGGCGATGCCAGCTACCTCCATGGCACCCCCGGCCACCTCACCGGACTGCGCCAGCACCCGGGCCAGCTGACCCTTGTAGTGCTTGTTGAAGTGGCTGACCACCTTGCGCGAACCGTCCGGCTGCACAGACTCCACCCGTACCGTCACCGCACCAGGCACCGGCCCCAGCTGCTGGTAGACGCCCGAACGCAGGTCCACCACCAGATCGTCGGCACCCGCCAATGCCTCGGTGATCACCGTGCCCCAACGGGCCTTCATCGTCGGCGTCGTACCGACGGTGGTCGGCAGTTTCGTGCCACCGGACAACCGGTAGCGGGGGATTGGATCGCCTGCCCCGATGACGCCGAACAGCGCGGAGCCGATGGCGAGGCGGGAGCACGCGGCGTCGTCGAGCGTGGCCGCGTCGAGGGCGTCGTAGAGCACACCCGTGTAGCGGTGGATGGCGGGCACCGTGGGCGAATCAAGCAGTTCCAGATTGGCCTCCACCTCGCCGAACAACCGGTCGCTGAGGCCCAGGATGGACTGCATCTCCTCCGGCGGCAGGGCGAGCAGATCGGCGGCGATCCGCTTCCTCACGGGGTTGAGCTCCGGGAAACTCAACCTTCCGGGGTCAAGCGCGGGGCCGTCACCACCGGTGGCCTTGGTCTCGGACGGGGGAAGCACGATGAGCATGCTGAAACAGTAACGCGCCCCAGGTCGCTGAACGTCACCGCCCACCGCTTCATCCCTGGTCGCGGGCACGGGGATACCGGCGGTGTTTAGCGCCACCTGCCCGCAGAGGATCCCAGTTGAGACGGTATATTCACCACCATGATCACACGCCTGTCCACGCTGTTCCTGCGCACCCTGCGCGAAGACCCCGCCGACGCCGAGGTGCCCAGCCACAAGCTGCTGGTCCGTGCCGGCTTCATTCGTCGTGCCGCGCCGGGCGTCTATTCCTGGCTGCCGCTGGGACTGCGCACGCTGCGCAAGATCGAGGACGTCGTGCGTGAGGAGATGGCCGCGATCGGCGGGCAGGAGCTGCTCTTCCCGTCCCTGCTGCCGCGTGAGCCCTACGAGACCACGGGCAGATGGACGGAATACGGAGACGACCTGTTCAGACTCAAGGACCGCCGGGACGTGGACATGCTACTGGGGCCCACCCACGAGGAGATGTTCACCTCCACGGTCAAGGACCTGTACTCGTCCTACAAGGACTTCCCGGTCACCCTGTTCCAGATCCAGACGAAATACCGCGATGAGGCCCGCCCGCGCGCCGGCATCCTGCGGGGCCGTGAGTTCGTGATGAAGGACTCCTACTCCTTCGACATGTCCGACGCCGGTCTCGAGGAGTCCTACCAGGCCCACCGTGCCGCTTACCAGCGCATCTTCGACCGCCTGGGCATCGACTACGTGATCTGTCGGGCCACCTCGGGCGCCATGGGCGGCTCCGCCTCCGAGGAGTTCCTGGCGGTCAGTCCGACCGGTGAGGACACCTTCGTCCGTTCCACCGACGGCTCCTACGCGGCGAACGTCGAGGCCGTGGTGACCCAGCCGGGCGTCGAGAAGCCGATCGAGGGGCAGCCGGAAGCTGTCGAGCACGAGACCCCGGATTCCGAGACGATCGCGAGCCTCGTGGAGTGGGCGAACGCCGCCGGTGTGACCGTCGACGGCCGGTCCGTCACCGCCGCCGACACCCTCAAGTGCATCGTCACCAAGGTCACCGAGCCCGGCGCGGAAGCGCCCGAGCTGCTGGGCGTGCTCATCCCGGGCGACCGCGAGGTCGACATGAAGCGCCTTGAGGCGTCCCTGGAGCCGGCCACCGTGGAACTGGCCTCCGACGAGGATTTCAGCGAGAGCGATTTCCTGGTCAAGGGCTACGTCGGCCCGCGGGGATTGGCCGCCAACGGCGTGCGCGTTCTCGCCGACCCGCGCGTCGTGCCCGGCACCACCTGGATCACCGGCGCGGACGCGAAGAACCGCCACGTCGTCGGCCTGGTCGCCGGCCGCGACTTCACTCCGGACGGTCATGTCGAGGCAGCCGAGGTCCGCGAGGGTGACCCGGCTCCGGAGGGGCAGGGCACGCTCACCCTCGCCCGTGGCATCGAGATCGGCCACATCTTCCAGCTGGGCCGCAAGTACACCGAGGCCTTCGACGTCCAGATCCTCGACGAGAACGGCAAGCGCGCCGTGCCGACGATGGGCTCCTACGGCATCGGCGTCTCGCGGCTGATGGCGGTGCTCGCCGAGCAGCGCCATGACGAGAAGGGTCTGAACTGGCCGGTCGAGGTCGCCCCGTACCAGGTGCACGTGGCCGTGGCGAACAAGGACGCCGCCGCCATGGAGGCCGGCGACCGGCTCGTCACGGAACTGGACGCCGCCGGCATCGAGGTGCTTTTCGACGACCGCCCCAAGGTCAGTCCCGGCGTGAAGTTCAAGGACGCCGAGCTGTTGGGAGTGCCATACGCCGCCATCCTGGGCCGCGCCTTCGCCGACGGCATCATCGAGCTGCGTATCCGCGGCGGGGAGACCCTCGAGGTCCCTGCCGATGAGATCGTCGGCAGGCTCACGGAGCTGGTCCACGGCTGACCCGCCGCAGGAATGAGCCACGAAGGGGGAGGGGACACCGTGCGACAGGTGCCTCCCTCCCTTTCTTGCCGCCTGACCGGGCAGGGCTCTCACCGCGTCTAGGCTGGGCCCCATGCGCAGACTCCTCATCGGTGCCTTCACCGGCGCCGGCATCCTGCATTTCCTGAAGCCGGAGCCCTTCGACTCGATCGTTCCGCCCCAGGTTCCCGGCACTGCCCGGTTCTGGACCTACGCCAGCGGGGTGGCGGAACTCGGGGCCGCAGCGTTGCTCGCGCACCCGCGTACACGCCGGGTGGGTGGCCTCGCAGCCGCCGGGCTGTTGCTCGCGGTGTGGCCGGCCAACATCCACATGGCCCGTCTCTGGCGCGACGAGGCGCGGTGGAAACAGACGATCGCCCTGGCGCGGGTGCCGATGCAGCTGCCCATGATCGCCGGCGCCTGGCGGATCTGGCGGGCGACGGGTAATTGACCCCGGTGATTGAGCCGGGCAGAAAAACGGGGGCCGGACGCAGATGCGGCGTCCGGCCCCCGTGTCAGCTCAGGGGGGTGGGAGTCAGCGGTCCCCGGTCGCGGAGGCCGCGGTGGAACCTGTTCCGGTGCCGGTACCGGTACCGGCACCGGCCAGTGCGGGGGAGTCCTTCTCCTGGCGGGGTCGCTTCGATTCGACCTTCGCGGGCCACCAGAATTTCTCGCCCAGCAGCTGCACGAGCGCCGGCACGAGAATGGTGCGCACGATCAGGGTGTCCAGCAGGACGCCGATGAAGATGACGATGCCGACCTGGGCCAGCACCACCAGCGGCAGCACGCCCAGGGCCGCGAACACGGCGGCCAGCAGGATGCCGGCGGAGGTGATCACGCCACCGGTGGCGGCCAGGGAACGCAGGATGCCCTCCTTCGTCCCGTGCACCTCGGACTCCTCGCGGGCACGGGTCACCAGGAAGATGGTGTAGTCGATGCCCAGGGCCACGAGGAAGACGAAGGCGTAGAGCGGGGTGGTGGAGTCGAAGTTGTCGAAACCGAAGACGCCCGACGAGATCCACCAGCCGAGGCCGAGGGCGGCGACGTTGGTCAGCAGCACCGACATGACCATGATGGCCGGGGCCAGCAGGGAGCGCAGCAGGAAGATCAGCGCGACGAAGACCAGCGCGAGCACCAGCGGGAAGATGATCATGCGGTCGTCCGCGGCGTACTGCTCCGTGTCGTAGAGCTCCGCGTCCTGACCGCCGACGAGAGCGTCGGTGTCAGAGAGGAGGATACGCAGCTCCTCGGTGTCGGGTCCGGAGACCCGCAGGAAGGACTTGTCGTCGACCGGTTCGCCCTCCTGCACGGTGGCGTCCTCACCCTCGAGGATGGTGGTGACCTCCTCCGGCTGGCTGGTGACCACGATTGCCGGGGTGCCGTCCTGACCCGGGAACTTCTCGGACAGTTCCTCGGAGGCGGTGATCGATTCCGGGGTGTCGACGAACTGTTCGGACTGGCTGATGCCGGTGCTGACCTGCAGGGCACCCACGCAGGAGATGCCCAGCACGATCAGGGAGACGACCAGCAGCGGGACGGGCTTGCGACGCACCATGTCAGCGATGCGGTTCCACAGGCGGTGGTCCGGCGCCTCACCGACCTTCGGGCGCACGGGCCAGAAAATCCAGCGGCCGAAGAGCAGCAGCACGCCGGGCAGGACGAATACGCCGAAGATGAAGGCGATGATGATGCCCACGGCGGAGGCCAGGCCCAGCCCCCGGGTGCCCGGGGTGGCCGAGAGCAGGAGGCAGGACACGCCGATGACGACGGTGACGGCGGAGGCCAGCACCGTGCGCGCGGTCGGACCCCACGCGGCGGCCATGGCCTCGAAACGGTTCTCGTAGTTGTGCAGCTCATCGCGGTAACGGGAGATCAACAGCAGGGCGTAGTTGGTGCCGGCGCCGAAGACCAGCACGGAGAGGATGCCGGTGGTCGATTCGTTCCACATCACGCCGAAGGCGTCGAGGACCCAGGTGAAGGCGGTGGCCGCCACCCGGTCGGCGACACCGATGACCAGCAGGGGGATGATCCAGAGGACGGGGGAGCGGTAGGTGACGATCAGCAGGACCGCGACGATGATCGCGGTGACGCCCAGCAGCAGGAAGTTGGCGCCCTCGAAGACGCCGGACAGGTCGGCGCTGATGGCGGCGGGGCCGGTGACCTGCGCGGTCACCCCCTCCGGGAGGTCGGCGGAGGCGTCATCACGCAGCTGCTGGACCAGTTCCGCATTATCGGACAGCCCGCCGGAGCTCACGTCGACGGTGACGATGGCGCCGGTGCCGTCCTCGTTGGGGATCAGCGGCCCGCCGAGTTCCTCAGCGCGCTGGCCGAGGGCGGCGAGATCGACCGGGTCATCGGAGGAGAAGAGGACGACGGCGGTGCTGCCTTCGTCACCGGACTGCTCCTCCTGGAGCTCGGCGACGCGGACGGAGTCGGAACCATCGGGGAGCATGCCGGTGGATGAGACCGGCTGTTCCGCCGAACCGATGGCCATCACCCCGATGCCCAGGGCGAGGAGTAACAGAGCGAGCCAGCGTGAGGCGCGCATTCGGGATTCGGTCACGGGGAAAGGCCTTTGATGATCGGAGACAGGGGACGACTCAACTTTAATTGGTTCCCTGTGAAGGTGCCCGTTCGATTCCATTGCCTAAATATTCATGTTTCCCCCGCCTCATCAGCTCTGCGGGGAAGGTATCGATCTCACCCACCGAAATTTCGGGCCCCCGCGGCGGCCTGCGCGTGGGCGGCTCCCGAGACGGCCCAGGCCCGCCACTGGGGCGTCCGCGCCTCGGCGGCCGCGGCGTGCCACAGCTGCACCGTGTCGGCCCCCAGGGAGGTGACCAGTGCAGCAGCCGAGGCCTGGCCGGTCGGTGCGGTGATGGACTCGAGTTCGTAACCGGGGGCGGCCACCGGGGCGTTGCCACCGGGTTCCAGGAGGGCGCGCAACCCCAGGATCCGTTCATTGTGGGCGTCGGAGAGCTCGCTGAGCGCGGGCGTCTCCTCCGGGGAGATGAACGCGGCGGCCAGCCCCAACCCGTAGGAAGCCGCATACTCCCAGGCCAGCAGCTCCTGTGCGGCGGAGAGGTCCGCCGGGTTGCTGAGGCTGAAGGGACCGGGCAGCTCCACCGGGTCGTCCAGGGCGGCCAGGTCGATGGCCTGGCCGGTCACCAACGCCACGGTCTCCTCGGGTAGGGCCGGCATTTCCTTGAGGTTCAGGTCCAGCGAGTCATTGCGCACCTCGTCAGGATCGTCCGGGAGGCCGGCGGTCTCCGGGACGGCGCGCTCCACCGCGCACGAATCGGGCACCCGGCCATCGTCACGCACCCCGCACAACCGGTCGATCTCCGCGTAGAGCTGGTCGGAGTGGAGACGCCGCAGCTCCGCGGTTTCCGGGGCCGTCTGTGCGAGCGCATCGGCATCGGCGTCGGCACGCTGGGCCAGGGAGAGCACCTCGGCGTCAGCACGGGGCCCGAACACCTCGACCACGTCATCGACGCTGCATGCCGACAGTGCCGGAGCGGTGGTGAGCAGGAGGGCGGCGGAGAGGGTGATCAGGCGGCGGTGCACGTGCGTCACCTTACCGGCCGCAGGATAGGGTTGACCGCATGGCATTCCCCGGAGTCGATGAACTGACCGCCCTGATCGCCCCCGTCACCTCCTCCCACAGGCTGGACGTGGAGGGTGTCACGATCACCCGCGCGGGCAGGAAATCCGTCGTGGCGATCAAGCTCGACGGAGACTCCCGCCCCGATCTCGACCTCCTGGAACTGGTCTCCCAGGACATCTCGGCGCTTCTCGACGCCGTGGAGGAGCGCGGGGAGGTCAGCTTCGGCGCGGGTTACACCCTGGAGGTCTCCACCCCGGGCGTCGACCTGCCGTTGACCGCGCCCCGGCACTGGCGGCGCAACCGCCACCGCCTCGTGCAGCTGACCGAGGACGGACAGAATACGCAGTGGCGCATCGGCGCGCTCAACGACGCGGAGACCGCAGTGATCCTCGTCACGACCAGGAAGAATGATCTGGTTGTCCGGGAACTGGAATTTACCGATTCCGTCCGGGCGGTGGTAGAAGTGGAGTTCGCAAAACCGCCGGCAGCCGAGATTGAGCTGACCGGCCAGCAGTACGACACAGCCATCCAGTGGCGAGAGGACAACAAGTGAATATCGACCTGCAGGCGCTGAAGGCGATCGAGGACGACAAGGGCATTGGCGTCGACGACCTGCTCGGCACCATCGCCGGGGCCCTCCTGCACGCCTACCGCGAGTACAGCGGCACTGAGGGTGTCGAGAGCTCCCGGGCGCGCGTGGACATCGACACGGCGACCGGTTCGGTGGCGGTGACCGTCTCCGAACTCGACGAGGAGGGGGCGGTCGTCTCCGAGTACGACGACACCCCGAAGAATTTCGGCCGGGTGGGCGCCCGCGCCGTGCGGGAGGCCATCGTCCGCCGCCTGCGCGAGGCCGAGGCCGGCCGCGTCTTCAACGCCTACCAGTCCTATGAGGGTCGCGTCGTCTCCGGCGTGGTCCAGCGCGACGTGCGCGCCAACGAGCGCGGCATCGTCGTCGTCCAGCTGGGCACCGAGACGGACGCCCAGGACGGCATCCTGCTGCCCGCGGAGCAGATCCCGGGCGAGAAGCTCGCCCATGGTGACCGCGTCAAGTGCTTCATCGTCGGCGTTCAGCGTGGCCAGCAGAACGTGCAGGTCAACCTGTCCCGCACACACCCGGAGCTGGTGCGCGGCCTGTTCGAGCTGGAGGTCCCGGAGGTCGCCGACGGTTCCGTCGAGATCGTCGGCATCGCCCGCGAGGCGGGCCACCGCTCCAAGGTCGCGGTCGTCGGACGCGTCAAGGGGCTCAACGCCAAGGGCGCGTGCATCGGCCCGCGTGGCCAGCGTGTGTCCAACATCATGCGTGCGCTCGACGGCGAGAAGATCGACATCATCGACTACTCCGAGGACCCGGCCACCTACGTGGGCAACGCCCTGGCGCCCTCGAAGGTCGTGCGCGTGGAGGTCACCGATCCGGAAGCCCAGGCCGCGAAGGTCACCGTGCCGGATTACCAGTTGTCCCTGGCCATCGGCAAAGAGGGGCAGAACGCCCGCCTCGCCGCCCGCCTGACCGGTTGGAAGATCGACATCCACTCCGACGCGGACTAGTTCCGGCGCCGTTCCCGGGGTCCCTGGCCGGGATTAAACCGGCCCGGCACCGCGTTGAAAAACATGGCGTCGGTACCTGAGTTCAATTTCAGGTGAAAATGGCGTAAACTGTGGGTCGGCCCATGTGCCGACCGGTTGCCGTACGTCCGCCCCAGAGCTGGCGCCCGGTGACCACGAGATCAGCAACACCAGCGATGCCCAAGGAGACGAATGCCGGAGACCCGCGTCAGTGCGACCGCACCACGTGATATCCGCATACGTACCTGTATCGCGACCAGGGAGCGCAGGCCCGACACCGCGCTGCTCCGGGTGGTCCTCGACCCAGAGGATCCCATCCGACGCACCGCCCTCGCCGATCCTGCGCGCAGGTTGCCCGGAAGGGGAGCCTGGATCACCCCTGATCTTGCGGCGCTCGAGCTGGCGGAACAACGTCGCGCCTTTCGGCGGGCGTTCCGGGTGTCCACGAATGTGGACACCGGTCATGTACGCAAGTACCTCGCGGCAGCTGTTGCCGGACCCGACATCACAAGGAAGACCGAACACTGATGAGCACTCTGCGATGAAGCATCAGCGATGAACGTCACAACTATCATCTAGAGCTCGAGTCCGACCCTCCGGGGCTTACTCGATCTCTAGGAACCATTAGAGGAGAGAAGTGCCCGGAAAGCTACGTGTACACGAGCTCGCAAAGCAGCTCGGTGTAACCAGCAAGGAACTGCTCGCCACGCTCAAGGAGCAAGGCGAGTTCGTCAAGACCGCATCCTCGACCATCGAACCCCCGGTGGTCAAGAAGATGCGCACGCACTACGAGAAGTCCAACGGCGGCAACGGTGACGCCCCGGCCAAGACCGCCGGCGCCAAGCCCGGTCCGAAGCCGGGCGCCGGTGCGCCGAAGCCCGGCCCGAAACCGGCCGCTGCCCCGGCCCCGAAGCCGGGCGCGCAAGCCCCCAAGCCCGCCCCGGCCCCGAAGCCGGAAGCAGCGGAGACCCCCAAGCCCGCCCCGGCCCCGAAGCCGGAAGCAGCGCAGGCCCCTAAGCCCGCCCCGGCCCCGAAGCCGGAAGCAGCCGAGGCCGCGAAGCCTGCGTCCG
>CAYSIP010000004.1:0-30953 GCA_964431055.1 uncultured Corynebacterium sp.
TGAGGCCGACGACGCCGATGCGGTCGCCGGTCTGGACGCCGAGGCTGACGCCGTCCAGCAGGGTTGTGAGACCGAACGTCTTGGTGACGTTCTCGAGGTTGATGAGGTTGACCATCGTGGTGGGTGGGGTCCTTAACTAGAGGTGGGTCAGGAAATAAGGTGGGCGCCGGCGGAGGGGCCGTGGGCCACGGTTCCGGTGTAGGCCACCCCGTCGGTGATCAGGTCATCGATCAGGTCGGTGGCCGCCAGCGCGCTGCGGCACAGGAACGCGCAGGTCGGCCCGGAACCGGAGACCATGCCGGCCAGGGCCCCGGCGGTCCGTCCGGCGTCGAGGGTGCGCCGCAGGTCGGGCCGCAGCGACAGCGCCGGGGCCTGCAGGTCGTTGTTCAGCACCACCGCGAGCTGTTCGGGGTCTCCGCTGGTCAGCGCCAGTGACAGCGGGGCGGTGTCCAGGGAGGGCGGCAGGTCGCGGCCGGTGGCGCGCAACTCATCGAGCTTGCCGAAGACCTCCGGGGTGGACAGGCCCTCCGTGGAGAAGACCAGCGCCCAGTGATAGGTGCCGCGGGAGAGCAGCGGGACGAGCTGCTCGCCACGGCCGGTGCCGAGCATCGTGCCGCCGTGCAGGGTGAACGGGACGTCCGAGCCCAGGGCGGCCGCCAGGTCGAACAGGTCGTCGCGGGACAGGGGTGGCACGTGGCCGTCGAGCAGCGCGTTGGCGGCCACGAGGGCCGCGGCCGCGTCCGCGGAGCCGCCCGCCATGCCCCCGGCGGTGGGGATGCCCTTGGTCAGGTGGATGTCCACACCCGGCAGGGCGATCGGACCGTGGGTGGCGCGCACCCGGTCGACGAGCTCGTCGACGGCCCGCCAGGCCAGGTTACCGGGGTCGGTGGGCACTTTCGCCGCGTCGAAACCCGTGACGGTCATTCCGCGCACGATCGACCCCTCGGTCACCGGCGCCGCGTCGTCGTGGATGCGCAGGCTGAGTTCGTCGTGCAGGCTCAGCGACTGGAAGACGGTGACCAGCTCGTGGTAACCGTCCTCGCGCAGCTCGTCGACGCCCAGGTGCAGGTTGACCTTGGCGTGGGCCCGGGCCCGGATCGATCTCTTGTCGCTCATCCCGTCACCCCGATCCCCGCCAGGCGCACGAAGTCCGCGACGCTGAGCCTCTCCCCGCGCAGCCGCGGATCGATCCCCGCGGCCGTCAGCGCCTCTTCGGCGGCCGCACCGGAACCGTAGTGACCGGACAGCGCGGCCCGCAGGGTCTTGCGGCGCTGGGCGAAGGCGGCGTCGATGAGCGGCCACACCACCGCGCGCGACGCGTCATCGATGGGCCAGGGCTCCTCACCGGGGATGAAACGGTCGATGCGCACCAGGCCGGACTCGATCTTCGGGGCGGGCCAGAACACGTTCTTCCCGATCGCCCCGGCGCGGCGGACGTCGCCGTAGAAGGCGGCCTTGACGCTGGGCACGCCGTAGACCTTGGAACCGGGATCGGCGGCCAACCGGTCGGCCACCTCGGCCTGGACCATGACGAGCACGCGGCGGATCGTGGGGAAGGTGGCCAACAGGTGCAGCAGCACCGGCACGGAGACGTTGTAGGGCAGGTTCGCCACCAGCGCGGTGGGCTCGCCGAGGTCCCTGGCGGTCACCCGCAGGGCGTCGCGCTCGACGACGGTGAGCCGGTGGGCGAAATCGGGCGCGCGCCAGGCGACGGTGGCGGGCAGTTCGGCGGCCAGGCGGGAGTCGATCTCCACGGCGGTGACCCGCTCGACGGTATCGAGCAGCGCGAGGGTCAGCGAACCGAGACCGGGGCCGACCTCCACGACGTGGTCGTCCGGCGCGAGCTCGGCGGCGGCGACGATGCGGCGCACGGTGTTGGGGTCGTGGACGAAGTTCTGTCCGAGCTTCTTCGTCGGGGTCACGCCGAGTTTCTCGGCGAGCTGCCGGATCTCGACGGGCCCGAGGAGCTGGGCTGTGGATCCGGCCCCGGTGGTCGCGTCGCTGGTGGTCATGGTGTCCAATCTACAGTGCGGAAAACCCCGCCCTCCGCGGGTGCGGGGACGGGGTGTCGGGAAGATCGCGCGGGCTAGCGGATGCCGAGCTTGGAGGTGCAGGCGGGCCAGGCGCCCCAGCCCTGTCCGGCCTGGACCTTCTCCGCGATGGCGATCTGCTGCTCGCGGCTGGCCATGTTCGCGGCCGGGGCGAAGGCGGTGCCGCCGTAACCCGCCCAGGTCGACGGGGAGAACTGCAGGCCACCCTGGTAACCGTTGCCGGTGTTGATGGACCCGTTTCCGTTGGATTCGCACGGTGCGATGGCGGCCCCGACGGAGCCACCGGCCACGGAGGAGGCTGCAGGCGCCGCGGGCGCCGCGGGCGCCTGCTTGGTGCCGCGCTTGATGGTCGCCGGGACGGCCTCGCGGACGATGGCCTCGTGGACGATCTCTTCCCCGGTGACCTCGCCGTTGACCCGGGTGATCTTCTTGGTGACGTCGCGCAGGCCCGACTCGCCCCACTCGGTGACGGTCTCCTCGCCCTTGGGGACGTTCGCGTCGTCGACGTAGTTGGTGGGCACGTCGAAGGTCTCCTGCTCGGTGACCTCCTCAATCTGGATGCGCGTGATCTCGATGCGGGTGTTCGGCTCCACCTCAGTGTCGAGCGAGGGGGTGACGATGTCGTGCGCACCGAGCTCGATGTCGCGGGATTCGAGGATCTCGCCGACGGTCTTGACCGCGATGGAGGTGTAGGCGACGGTGCCGCCGTCGTTGATCGCGACGATCTTCGGGGTGGTGACCTCCAGGCGCATGCCCTCGGTCAGCGGGGCGTCGCCATCGGCGGTGACGTCGGCGGCCGGGGTGATGCCCTCGAACTCACCGAGGAGGTCGCCCACGGTCAGGGCGGTGGAGGTCAGGTCGATGTTCTCGCCGTCGATGACCACTGCGACCGGCTTGGCGGTGCGCACGGTGATGGTCTCGTCGTCGGAGAGCGCCTCGGAGGGTGCCGGGTAGACGAGGTCCTGGTCGCCGATCTCGACGCCCGCGGCCTCAAGGGCGCCTGCGATGTCACCGGAGAAGGTGCTCAGGGCCAGTTCCTGGCCGTTGACGTCGATGGTGACGTCCTTCTGGGCGCCGACGGCGACGACGCCGCCGACGAGGAGGGTGCCCAGCACGCCGCCGGTGGCCAGGCGCAGCGGCACGGAGGCGCTGCTGTTGATCCGCTTGATTCGTGTGCTCTGAAGTCCCATGGGGAGTTTCTGTCTCGATCTCATTCGGGGTTGGCCCGGCCCGTGGTGCGAACCGGCGCGCTTTGAATAACGGTACGGTAACAGCTTCATCTCGGGGAATGAATCCCTACCTTTCCGACGAGGCCCCACCCACCCCCGAACCCCGCCCCCTTTCTCCCATTCCCGCTGGCCAGAAAGGGGTGTGAGAATGACCACACGCGCGGGGTCAGTCGCGGATGTTGAGCCCGAAGACCTCGTCGAAGGTGGCCGAGAGCTCCTCGGCGAGCTGGCCGGGATCCATGCCCCGGGCCTCGGCGACGCAGTGGGCGGTGTACCCCACCAGGGCCGGCTCATTGCGGGCGCCGCGGAAGGGCTCAGGCGTCATGTAGGGCGCGTCCGTCTCGATGAGCAGCTGACCGCGCGGGGTGATGCGGGCGATCTCGCGCAACTCCTCGTTGCGCTTGAAGGTGACGTTCCCGGCGAAGCTCAGGACGTAACCGCGGTGGAGCGCCTCCTCGGCGACACTCAGCGGGGAGGAGAAGCAGTGCAGGATGGTGCGCCGCGGGATCGGCGAGTCGGCGAGCACCCGCAGGAGGTCCTCGTCGGCCTCGCGGTTGTGGAGCATCAACGTCCTGCCCGTCTCCACCGCGAGGTCGATGTGCCAGCGCAACGCCTCCTCCTGCACCTCCAGCGGGGCGGTGTCTTCCGGAGCGTGGGTGATCCAGTAGGTGTCCAGGCCGGTCTCCCCCACCGCCACGCACCGCGGATCCCGCGCCATCTCCACCAACCGGGCCTTCGCGGCGTCGTCAAGCTCGTGCGCCCGCGTCGGGTGGATGGCGCACGCCGCGTACACCCGCTCGTGGTGCTGCGCGGCCGACAACGCCAGCTCCGCCTCGGCCAACCCGTCACCGACGGTGCAGATCTTCTCCACCCCGGCGGCCACGGCCCGGTCGACGATCGCGGCGACCTCCTCCGGGGTGCGCGCCCCCGCCGAGGCGAGATGGGTGTGGGCGTCGACGATCCCCGGGAGGGGCTCGGCGGGCACGGGCGTCGGACGGGGCTTCTTCTTCGACATGGCCGTCGAGTCTACCGACGCCGCCGACCCCCGCCGGAGCCGGCCACGGATCGCTAGCCTGGGGCCATGGACACCGCTAACCAGACTCCCCTGCTCATCGACGCCACCTGGCTCCACGACCACCTCCCCGACCCCGACGTGGTGATCCTGGACGCCAGCACCGCCTTCGGAACCGCACCGGAAGAAGGTTCCGGACACGACATGTACCTGCGCGGCCACATCCCGGGCGCCGTCCACGCCGACCTCCTGGGCGCCCTCGCGGACGAGACCTCGAACTTCAACGCCACCGCGCTGCCTTCCGGGCGTTTCGCGGCGGAGATCGGACGGCTCGGCGTCTCGAACGACTCCCACGTCGTCGTCTACGACCACGGCGCGATGATGTGGGCCACCCGACTGTGGTGGAACCTGCGCCTCGAGGGCCACGACCGGATCTCCGTTCTCGACGGCGGCCTCCCCGCCTGGCAGGCCGCCGGATTCCAGGTCGACACCGGAGAGGAGACCAACGAGGCGGCCACCTTCACCGCCCACCGCCGCCCGGAGCTCTACGCGGACCGCGACCGGGTGCGCCGGGCCCTCGACGACGACTCGACCGTGCTCATCCACTCCCTCGACCGCGCGACCTACACCGGGGAGTCCAAGGACTATGCTCGCCCCGGCCGCATCCCCGGCGCCGTCCACGTCCCCTTCACCTCCCTGCTCGCCGAGGACGGTCGGGTCCAGGCTCCCGAACAGATCCGCGGGGATTTCGCGGAGACCGGCGCCCTGGACGGGGACAAGACCCCGGTCACCTACTGTGGCGGCGGCATCGCCGCGACGCTCGAGGCCTTTCAGCTGGCCCGCCTCGGCCGGGATGACGTCGCCGTCTACGACGGTTCGTTGAGCGAGTGGACCGCCGACCCCTCCCTGCCGCTGGAGACCGGCGAACCACGGGCCTAAACTGAGGCGATCATGACATCGCCCGCCACTCTGCTCGCCGCCGCCGCCGAGGCGTGGCCGGACCTGGATCACGGGGACGTCGCGGTTCCCCGCCAGGGCATGGACCACCACGTCGTGGTGATCGGTGAGCACGTGCTGCGTTCCCCGGTCACAGACGCCTACCGCGCCCAGGCACCCACCGAGGCCGCCGTCCTCGCCGAGCTGGCCGCCTGCGCCGACGTCCGCCTTCCGGTGGTGCGCCGACACACCGCGGACTGGTCCGTCACCGTGCAGCCACTGCTCCCCGGCCGACCACTCGACGCCGCGCACTGGCAACGGCTCACCGCGGAGCAGCGGGAGCAGGTCATCGACCAGCTGGCCGGCCTGTTGACCGCGTTGCACGGCCGGGACGTCACCTCCGCCCCCTTCCGCGACGTCGAGCCCTGGTTCCGTGACGGAACCCCGAATCCGGCCCCCCGGGCCCTGCCCGCCAAGGTGGCGCTGCTGCGTGAACGGCTCACCGGATTCGACCTCCCCGGCGCGGCCCGACGGATCATCGCCGACGTCTTCGACGGCCTCGACGAGCTTCTCGATCCCACCCGCCCGGCACGGCTGGTGCACGGCGACCTCTATTCCGACCACCTGCTGTGGTCGGACGAGCACGGCCTGGGGGTCATCGATTTCTCCGACATGAATCTCGGCGACCCGGCCGTCGACTTCGCGCACCTGTCGGACATCTCCCCCACGCTGCCCGATGAGGTGCTGGCGCGCACCGGCCTGGACCACGGGCCCGGGATCCTGGATCGGGCGTGGGCCTATAAGCGCTGGGACGCGGTGTTCCTGCTGGCTGACCACCTGCGCACCGGGCACACCGACGCCGCCACCGCGCAGGCGCTCTTCGATGCCGCCCGCCATCCTGTCCGGCCCGGTGCGCGATGACTGGCCTGTGGGGGTTGGCGGCCCAGCTCCACGACGCCCGATTCATCGACCTGACCCACCATTTCCGCCCCGGTCAGCCGAAATTCGCCACCGACCCCGACCTCGGGATCACCCGGTTGGCGGACGCCGCGGTCGACGGCTTCACCGTGGACCGCTACCACCTGGCCGGCCCGTGGGGCACCCATGTCGACGCCCCCTCACACGCGTACCCGGGGGCCCGGGAGCTCGGCGCCATTCCGGCCTCGCAGTCGCTGCTGCCGATGGCGGTGCTCGACGTCGCGGCCGAGGTGCGGACGAATCCCGACCTGATGATCGGCGCCGACCACGTGCTGGCCTGGGAGACCCGCCACGGAATGATCCCCGCCGGTGGTTTCGTGGCCCTGCGCACCGGCTGGTCCGCCCGCTGGGCGAACGGGGACATGCACAACCTGGACGCCGCCGGAATCCAGCACACCCCGGGCTGGGATGTGGCGGCCCTGGAACTGCTCGACGCCCGCGGGGTCACCGCCATCGGGCACGAGACCCTGGACGCCGACCCCGGGGTCCGGGTCAGCGCCGGTGAATTCCCCGCCCAGCGCTGGTGGCTGGGCCACGACCACTGGCAACTCGAGGCGCTCGCGGATCTGGGGGCCGTCCCGGCCGCGGGCGCGCTGCTGCTGGCCGCCTGGCCCGTGCCCGTGGGCGGCGCGGCGTTCCCGGCGCGCGCCATCGCGGTCGTCCGGGAATGAGGAGTCGGACCATGCAGGAACGCAACCGCCGACCGGCCACCGTCATTCTCGCCGTGATCCTCGTGCTCGGGGTGGCCCTACGTACGGTCGTGGCCGCGCAGGGCTGGTTCTACTGGGATGACCTGACCCTGCACGCGCAGGCCCGCGCGCACGACGCACCCACCCTGGGGTTGCTGTTGACGGACCACGACGGGCACCTCATGCCCGGCGCATGGCTCATCGAGTGGCTGGTGGCCACCTATTTTCCCCTGGACTGGCCGGCGGCGGTGGCCGTCCTGGGGTTGCTGCAGCTGGTGGCCGCCGCGGCCGTCGCCCGGGCGTGCCTGGTGTTGTGCCCGCGTGTGTCCCCGGTGCGCGTGCGTGGTCGTGAGCTGGCGCTGCCCTGGGCCGCCGTACCCCTGGCCTGTTATCTCCTGAGCCCACTGACGCTGCCGTCGACCACGTGGCTGGCGACCGCCGTGAACATTCTGCCGCTGCACGCCGCCATGGCGCTGACGATCGCGCACTCCGTCCTGGCCGTCCGCCACCGCTCGATCCCCCACCTCGTCATCGCGGCCGCCGCGCTGCTGGGCGGGTTGCTGTTCAGCGAACGTGCCCTGTTCACCGGGCCGATCACCGTCGTGCTCCTGGTCTGCTGCGTCGTGGCCGCCGGCCAGTGGCGGGTGCACCGGTCCGGCATTGCCCGCGTCGCGGTCGCGCTGGCGGTGCCGACGATCGCGTGGGCCGGCATCTATCTCGCCGTCATCGGGGATCCGCGCGCCGGGGAGCAGCTCACCGCCACCGCCACCGTCGACGGCGGCGGTGGCGGTGGCGTGTCCGAGCTGGTGTTCCACGGATATCTCTACGCGCTGCTGCCGACGGTCGCGGGTGGTCCCTGGCGGTGGGACCGCTGGCACCCCGGCCCGCCGTGGGCGGATCCGCCCACGGCGGTGATCATCGCCGGCCTGGTCGTCGGGGCAGTCGTCCTCGGGTGGACGGCCCGCGGGCGGATCCGCCACCTGTGGGCCTGGCTGCCGGTGGTGGCCTATCCCCTGGTCCCGATCGTCGCGCTGACGCTCGTGCGCACCGGCCCTGAGACGGCCGCGGAGATCACCCAGACGTTGCGGCATTTCTCCGAAGTCACGGTGCTGGCCGTGGTCGTGTGCGCATTCCTGCTCGCCCGGCCGGAACGACGACCCCTGCCACCGGCCGGGCGCCTGTTCGCCGCCGGGGTGGCCGGGCTGCTGGTGGTTTCCGTGGTGGTGAGCACGGTGGCCTACGCGCGGGTATGGGCGGATCAGCCCGCCCGCGATTATTTCCGCACTCTGCGGGTGGACCTGGCGCAGCGCGAGGAGCCGATCTTCGATCAGGCCGTGGACCTGCATGTGCTGCTACCGGTGGTCCATCCCCACAACCTGCTCTCCCGGCTCATCGGCGGTCTGGAGGGTGTGCCGCCCATCGATTCCTGGACCACCGCACCGGCGCTCGTTGACGGCGAGGGGCACCTGCGTCCGGCCGAGCTGGTGCCGTTGCGTGCCACGGACCCGGGCGCTGAACCCGACTGCGGTGTCCGCGTCGGTGCGCAGGGGCAGAGCATCGACGTCGACGGTCCTCTCCTGGAACGCGACTGGGTGCTGCAGTTCAACTACTTCGCCGACCGGGCGGGCACCGTGGAACTGGCGTTGGACGGCGATCCGGTGACCATCCCCGTGGAGGCGGGACTGTCGCAGGTCTACGTCTCCCTGCCGGGCGGCGGTGACCAGCTGCGGGTGACCCCGGGCGAGGGCGTTTCCGAGTTGTGCGTGGGCCGCAACCAGCTCGGGGTGCTCGCCGTCAGCAGGTGACCGGGTGCGGGACTACCCTGGCCCGCATGCTGATTCGACCCGCAGAGGACAGGGACATCCCCGCCATGACCGAGCTGCACAACTGGGCGATCAAGGAGACGGTCGCCCTGTTCGTCGATGAGCCCGTCGACGAGGAGAACAGGAGGCGGTGGCTGGAACACCGCCGACAACAGAGCTACCCGGTCCTGGTCGCCGAGGACGAGGAAAACGTTTTTCTCGGCTGGGCCGGCTACGGTCCTTTCCGCCCCTCCCCCGGTTACCGGCACACCGTGGAGAACTCCGTCTACATCCACCCCGACGCCCACGGCAGGGGCGTGGGACGTCAGCTCATGGAAGCGCTCATCGACGCCGCCCGTGACGACGAGAACGTCCACGCGGTGATCGCCACCATCGAAGGCGACAACACCGGTTCGCTGCGCCTGCACGAGAAGCTGGGTTTCCGGGAGGTCGGCCGGCTGCCCGAAGTGGGCCGGAAATTCGACCGCTGGCTCGACCTGGCCTACCTGCAGCTGATCGTCGACTAACCCCGGCTTGCCAGGGCGAAGGGCAGCACCTGCCGCCCGGTGTCCCGGGCCAGCCGCGCCCCGGCGACGGTCACCGACCAGCCGGTGTCGATCAGGTCCGTGACCAGCAGGACCGGCCCCTCAGTCAGAGTCAGGGCCTCGATCGCCGGCCAGTCCCAGTGCTCCAGCAGACCGGTGACCCGGTAGGCGGAGTTCTGCGCGGTGACCTCCCCCGCCCCGGCGCGCACCGGCAGCAGTCCGCCGTAGGTCATCCGTCCGACCCCGGCGATGGCCTGGGCCGTGGCGGTGACCAGGTCAGTGGTTCCCGGGTCGGGGCTCCCGAGCGCGATGACCGAACCGGGGCGCTCATCCCAGTCCCAGTCGGCCAGCACCGCGACGATGCGGGGCAGCCACGGGTCCTGCCGCCAGGGGGAGCTGGGCCGCCAGGTCTTCTCCTCCAGCAGCTGCCGGAGAGCGGGTCCGCGGGCGATGTCGTTGAGCCGCCCCAGTGCCCGTCCCTGGCCCAGGCCGGGGATCTTTCCGCGCACACTGATGCCCGTGGGCCACTGGCGGCGCGACGCCACCCGTACCCCGGGGGCGGTGAGTCGCTGGTCGACGGTCTCGGCCACGCGGGCGTCGACACGCGTGTCCCGGCTCTTGCCGGTGCAGTTGTCGCACCGACCGCAGGGTTCCGTGGCGGTGGCGTCGTCGAGTTGACGCCGCAGGAAGAGCATGCGGCAGCCGTCGGTGTTCTCGTAGTCGAGCATGGCCTGTTGCTCATCCACCCGGGCCCGCTCCAGGCCGCGGTAACGCTCGGCGTCGTAGTGCCAGTCCCGGCCGGTGGACACCCACCCGCCCTTCACCCGCCGCACGGCGCCGTCCACGTCGAGGACCTTGAGCACCTGCTCCAGGCGCGAACGGGACAGGTCCACCTGCGCCTCAAGCCGGATCGTGGACTGCGCCTCCCCGGTCAACGCGTCGAGCAGGCGGCGCACCACCTCCTCCCCGGGGAAGGAGACGGACGCGAAATAGGCCCAGATGTCGCGGTCCTCCACACCGGGCAGCAGGATCACGTCGGCCCGGTCAGTGCCACGCCCGGCGCGTCCGATCTGCTGGTAGTAGGACACCGGGGAACCCGGCGCGCCGACGTGGATGACAAACCCGAGGTCCGGTTTGTCGAAACCCATCCCAAGCGCCGAGGTGGCCACCAACGCCTTGAGCTCGTTGTTGATCAACGCCTGCTCGAGGCGGGCACGTTCCTCCGACTCCGTGCGGCCGGTGTAGGCGGCGACGTTCCAGCCCGCCGATTCCAACGCCCCGGCCAGGTCCTCGGCCGCGGCGACGGTCAGGCAGTAGATGATGCCGGAACCCTCCAGCTCGCCGAGGTGACTGGCCAACCAGGCGGGCCGTTGGGTGGTGTCGGACAGTCGCACCACCGACAGGTGCAACGACCGCCGGTCCAGTCCGCCGCGCAGCAGGCCGGTGTCGGCCCCCAGCTGGGACTGGACGTCGGCGACGACCCGGTCATTGGCCGTCGCGGTCGTCGCCAGCACGGGCACGCCGTCACGCAGACCGGCGAGCAGGTCACGGATACGCCGGTAGTCGGGGCGGAAGTCGTGCCCCCAGTCGGAGATGCAGTGCGCCTCGTCGACGACGATCATCCCGGTGGTGGCCGCCAGCGCCGGCAACACCTCATCCCGGAAACCGGGGTTGTTCAACCGCTCCGGGGAGATCAGCAGCACGTCGACCTCCCCCTCCGCGACCTGCGCCTGAACCTGCTCCCATTCGGTCATGTTCGCGCTGTTGAGCGTGGCCGCCCGGATGCCCGCGCGCTCCGCGGCGGCCACCTGGTTGCGCATCAGCGCCAGCAACGGGGAGATGATCAACGACGCCCCCGACCCACGCCGGCGCAGCAGTTTCGCGGCGATGAAGTAGACGGCTGATTTTCCCCAGCCGGTGCGCTGGACCACCAGCATGCGGCGGCGGTCATTGACCAGGGCGTCGATCGCCGTCCACTGGTCGTCGCGCAGTTGCGCCCCCTCCCCGGCGATTCCGGCGAGCAGTTCGTTGGCTTCTTCTCTGGTGGCGGTCATGGTCGCTGCGTTGGTCTCCATGCCCTCCACCTAACACCACGCACCGGACACGGACCCTCCGGCGGGGTCAGGCGCGGGCGGCGGCCGCCAGTTCGTCGTCGATGAAACCGGGTCGGCTGGCCCGGAAACCGATGATCCCCATGAGCGCGGCGGTGCCCACCAACGTCCCCAGGATCGTCGACCACTGCCCGGTGGCCTGGTACACCACGCCGACCAGGAAGGGGCCGAGCGCGGCGACGAAATAACCCATCGGTTGAACGAAACCGGACAACCGGGCGGTGACCAGCGGGGTCCGGCTGCGCGCCGGGATCAGGGCGATGGCGGTGGGGAAACAGAAGCCGCCGAGGCCGAGGAGGAACGCCCACAGCAGGGGCCAGGTGTCGGCCGCGAACTGCAGGCCCAGATAACCGGCGGCGGTGAACATGGCGAAAAGGGCCGGGAAGACCGCCAGGTTGCGCACCCGGTCGATGATCACCGGCATGACCAGGCCGCCGACGACGTTCAGGGCGCCGACCAACGCCAGCGCGATGGAACCCACCTCGGGGGAGGCGCCCTTGTCGAGGTAGATCTGCGGCAACCAACCCATCTGGATATAGGCGTTCATCGACTGCAGCCCGAAGAAGAACATGAGGAACACCGCCGTCGGCGCCCGCCAGAGGGAGGCACTCGCCACCGGGGCGTCCGTCCACCCCTCCCCCGGTGTGGCGACGGGGGCGGCCGGGAAGTCGAAACGCGCCCGGGCGACGACGACCACCCACACCAGCACCTGGACGACCGCGATCGACGCCCACACGAACAACGACCATCGCCAGGCGTCCTGCCCGTCGAAGAACAGGGAGCTCAGGGGGCCGATCGCACCGGAGAGTCCCAGGATCGAACCGTAGATGGTCATCAACGCCACGATGTGGCGGCCCCCGTGGTTCTTGATCCACGCCGGCAGCAGCACATTCGCCAGCGCGATGCCCGCCACCACCAGCACCGTGAACGCGATGAATACCCAGATGTCCCCGACCCAGGGACGCACCGACAGGCCGATGAGCGTGGCCACCATGCCCAGGGTCAGCGTCAGGCTGAGCCCCAGCCGCCGGGCCAGCGGGACGGCGCACAGGCCCATGATGGCGAAGAACAGGCCGGGCAGCGCGGTGATCAGGCCCGCCAGCGAACCGCTCGCGTCGAAGGCTGAGAGCACGTCGCCGAGGACCGGACCCACCGAGGCGATGCCGGCGCGCAGGTTGATCGCCGCCACGAACACGGCCACGAAGACCAGCAGAACGGGCAGCACGCGACGCTTCGGGGACGGTGCGGGGGAATCTGGCATGACGGCCACCTCATCTGTCAGTGGAATTCCCCTCGGGGGAACGGAAAACAACCGCCCGGCCACACGCAGGTGGCCATGACGGCTGTTCTCAGGCTACTCCCCGGCCGGCCGGGGTGCGGGCGCTACTGCTGGACCGGGGCCCACTCCGGGCCGGTCTCGGCCAGCTCCGGGTCCAGCTTGGTGATCAGCGGCTTCGGCTTGGTCAGCGGGGTGCCCGGCACGACGTCGACGCGCTTCCACACCGCCTGCTGGGTGGTGTAGTCACCGGTGATCACGGGGTAGGACTGGCCCTCCTCGGGCAGGCCGACGCCGACGAGCTCGACGGGCATGTCGTCGGTGACCTCGCGGATTTCCGGGGTGGCCGCCCAGACGCCGTCGCGGCCCAGGGTCTCGTGGACCTGCTGGGCGGTGTGCGGCAGGTAGGGGGTCAGCAGCACATTGCAGTCGGAGACGACCTGCAGCGCAGTCCACAGCACGGTGGCCAGGCGCTCGCGCTTGGTCTCGTCCTTGGCGAGCTGCCACGGTTCCTGGTCGGCGATGTAGGCGTTGGCCTCACCCACGAGGTGCATGGCGGCGGTGATGCCCGCCTTGAACTTCGACAGCTCGAGCGCCCGCGCGACGGTGTCGAAGCTCTCCGCGGCCAGGTCGAGGATGCGCTTGTCCGCCTCCTCGAGCGCACCCGGAACCGGAACTTCACCGAAGTTCTTGTTGGCCATGGCCACGGTGCGGTTGACCAGGTTGCCCCAGCCGTTGGCCAACTCGTTGTTCACGCGGCGGACGAACTCGTCCCAGGTGAAGTCGGTGTCGGTGTTCTCCGGGCCGGCCACGGCGATGAAGTAGCGCAGCGGGTCCGGGCCGAACTCGGCGAGGAAGTCCTTGACGTAGATGACCACGCCCTTGGAGGATGAGAACTTGGAACCCGACATGGTCAGGAACTCACTGGAGACCACCTCGGTGGGCAGGTTGATCTCACCGTACTTGTGCACCTCACCCCCCTTGGCGCCCTTGCCCGCGTAGCCGAGCAGTTCGGCGGGCCAGATCTGGGAGTGGAAGGTGATGTTGTCCTTGCCCATGAAGTAGTAGCCTTCGGCCTCCGGGTCCTGCCACCACTTCTTCCAGGCCTCCGGGTCACCGGAGCGCCAGGCCCATTCGATGGAGGACGACAGGTAGCCGATGACGGCGTCGAACCAGACGTAGAGCTTCTTGGCGCCGTTGTCTGACCACCCCTCCACCGGGATCGGCACCCCCCAGTCGATGTCGCGGGTCATGGCGCGCGGGCGCAGGTCGTCGAGCAGGTTCAGGGAGAACTGGAGCACGTTGGGGCGCCAGTCCTCCCGACCGCGCAGCCATTCGCCCAGCGACTCGGCCAGGGAGGGCAGGTCGAGCAGGAAGTGCTCGGTCTCCACGAAGTCGGGGGTCTCCCCGTTGATGCGGGAGACCGGGTTGATCAGGTCCGCCGGGTCGAGCTGGTTGCCGCAGTTGTCGCACTGGTCGCCGCGGGCGCCGTCGGCGTGGCAGATGGGGCACTCGCCCTCGATGTAGCGGTCCGGCAGGGTGCGCCCCGTTGAGGGGGAGACCGCGCCCATGGTGGTCTCGCTGACCATGTAGCCGTTGTCGTGCAACCCGCGGAACAGTTCCTGGACCACCGCGTAGTGGTTGCGGGTGGTGGTGCGGGTGAACAGGTCGTAGGACAGGCCGAGGCCGGCCAGGTCCTCGACGATCTGCCGGTTGTAGCGGTCGGCGAGATCCCGGACGGACATATTCTCCTTGTCGGCCTGCACCAGGATCGGGGTGCCGTGCTCGTCCGTGCCCGAGATCATCAGGACGTCATTGCCCGCCATGCGCTGATAACGGGCGAAGACATCGGAGGGGACGCCGAAACCGGCGACGTGGCCGATGTGGCGGGGGCCGTTGGCGTACGGCCAGGCGACGGAAACAAGCACGGACTTAGTCATGGGCTCCACCTTAATTTATCGGCCTAGACCCGGTCGGGTGACCCTGTCCTGTCGACGTCCACCCGCGCCTCCACCGGTTCCTGGCGGGCCAGTTCCGCCTCCAGGGCGGCCCGGAGCTGTTCCTCCGGCAGCGGTGAGGCGGCGAGTGCCTGACGGAAGATGCGCTGCCCGGCGGGCGTGTCGACGTCGCGGGCGAGCGCCAGCAGTCGCCTGCGGCGACCGCCCTCGTCCCGGATGCGGCTCCGGGTGCGCAACCAGGCCAGCGCGATCACGACGATGAGCACCGCGCCCACATAACCGAGCACCGGGTAGACGTAGGCGACGAGGGTGCGGAAACCCGCGAAGCTCAGCACGAAACCGATGAGGCAGGAGACGACGAACACCGGCCAGAACCGCTGCGGGCGCCGGGTGGTCAGACGCCGGGCGAAGGCGTAGAACATGCCGAGGGCGGTGTTGAAGATCATGCCGTAGATGACCACCGACATCACCACCCCCAGCACCGGGTGGATCTGGTCGACGAGGCTGAGCATCGGCATGTCGTCGTTCCCGACCTCGGCGACGCTGACGTAGAGCGCGATGGCGCTGCCGACCAGCAGCAGACCGTAGATCACGCCACCGAGCAGTCCGCCCCAGCCGGCCGAGCGGGGGTCGAACTGGGAGCCGCCGATGATGATGGCCATCGACACCCCGACCATCAGGTTGAAGCCGACGTAGTTGACGGCGGAGACCGTCCAGTGCGGCAGGGTGCTCGGCAGGGAGGTCGCAGCCTCCTCCAGCAGATGGGCCGGGGTGGAGGAGGCAATCAACGCCCAGGCGATGGCGACGATCAGGAAGACGATGATCAGCGGGGTGATGGCGCCGATGACCTGGGTGACCCGGTCGACGTTGAGCAACCCGGCCAGCGCCACCAGCACCAGCATGAGGACCGCGCCGACCCATAGGGGCAGGCCGAACTGCTGGTTGAGATTCGACCCGGCGCCGGCGAACATGACCATGCCCGTGGAGAACAGGGTGACCAGCACGCCCACGTCGAGGGCCCGGGCGATGGCGGGGTAGGCGATGCGGTTGAGCACCGCGGAGTGGTCGCCGGCCAGGAAATAACTTCCCAGCTGTACCGCGGCCATGCCGGAGAGCATCATCACGAGGGCTGACAACACGGCGGCCACGATCCCGAAATTGCCGAAGGCCACGAAGTACTGGAGCACCTCCTGACCACTGGCGAATCCGGCGCCCACGATGAGACCCACGAAAGCCATGGCGGTAATGAGAACACGTCTGATCATAATGAGGAGGAATGCTACTTCCCCCGGCCTCTCAGCAACAATTAATTTGTCGCGGAAAATAATGAAGGCCGCACCCGGACAGGCGCGGCACTTTCAACAACAGGATCAACGACGAGCGCGGTCACGGGCCGCCTGGCGGCGGGCCCGGAGTTCCTCCCTGCGTTGGTGCTGTTCATGGATGCGGCGTTCCCGGGCCAGCTTGGTGGCGAAGGACTGCTGTGAGCGGTAGTCCTGGTAGATCACGTCGCTGCGCAGATCCTTGAGGATCGCGACCATCAGCAGGATGATCACCACCAGGAAGGGGCTGGCGGCCACGATGGTCACGTTCTGCAGGCTCGACAGGGCATCGTCGCCGCCGGTCAGCAGCAGCATCAGGCCCACGGCCGCGGTGGCCACGCCCCAGGCCGCGGAGACCCACGGGCTGGCGTCGGAGCGGCCGTTCTGGGACATCGACCCCATCACCGTGGACGCGGAGTCCGCGGAGGTGATGAAGAAGGTGCCCAACAGGATGACGGCGACGATGCTCATGATGAATCCGCCCGGCAGTTCGTTGAGGAGATTGAACAGCTGCGACTCGGCGGAGCCGTCGCCCCAGATGGACCTGCCCTCCTGCTCGAAGGTGATCGCGGTGCCACCGAAGACCGCGAACCACACGGTGGACACGCCGGCCGGAACGATGAGCACACCGAGGCAGAATTCCCGGATGGTGCGGCCACGGGAGATGCGCGCCAGGAACATGCCGACGAACGGGGACCAGGAGATCCACCAGGCCCAGTAGAAGATCGTCCAGCTGGACATCCAGTCGCCGGCGGTGCCGTCGGCGAAGGTGGCGGTGCGGGAGGCCATCTCGAAGAACTGGGAGAGGTAGGCGCCGATCGACCCGGGCAGGAGATTGAGCACGGCCACGGTCGGACCGACGATGAACACGAAGATCGCCAGCAGCGCGGCCAGGATGATGTTGAAGTTGGACAGGTACTGAATACCCTTGCCCACTCCGGAGATCGCCGAGAGCACGAAGGCCAGGGTGAGCACGGAGACGATGACGACGGTCGTCCAGTCGCCGACACTGTCGACGAGGCCGGAGGCGGTCAGGCCGGCGCCGATCTGCAGGGCGCCCAGACCCAGCGAGCAGGCGGTGCCGAATACGGTGGCGAAGATCGCGAGGATGTCGATGATCTTGCCCAGCCAGCCGTCCGCCCGCTTCTGTCCGATCAGGGGAATGAACGCCGAGGAGAGCAGCTGCTTACGGCCGAGCCGGAAGGTCGAGTACGCGATGGCCAGGCCCACGATGGCGTAGATGGCCCAGGGGTGCAGGGTCCAGTGGAACATCGCCGACGCCATGGCCGTGCCGATCTCGTTCGATTCGTGCCCTGGCACGCCGTCGCGGTAGAAGGTCAGCGGCTCGGAGGCACCGTAGAACATCAGGCCGATGCCCATGCCCGCGGCGAACATCATCGCGATCCAGGAGATGGTGCGGAATTCGGGGACCTCGTCCATGGTGCCGAGCCTGATGGTGCCGAAATTACTGACGGCCACGACGAGGACGAAGGCCACGAAGATCGTGCCGAAGAGGACGAAGGCCCAGCCGAAGTTGTCCACGACGAAGTTCAGGGCGACGCTGGCGGCGTTGGCGAAGGAGTCTCCACCGACCAGTCCCCACACGACGACCGCGAGCACGATCAGGGCGGCCGGGATGATGATCCACCAGTCGAGTTTCGCGTCCTTGGCTTCAGCGGCCAGGACGATTTTCTCTTCCGAGCGGTCGAGTTCCTCCCCCACCTCCTCCGGGTGGGACAACAGGGAGGCCAGCTGTTCGGTCGCCGACACCTCCGTGGGGTGGTCATCGGCGGGAACCTGGGCAGCCGGGTGGCCCTCGTCCTCCGGGGGCCGGGCCCGGGAGGAACCGGAATTGGAATCAGCGTTTGTCATGTCTTCCACCATCCAGCAGGCAACAGATCATTTCAAACGGAACCGGCCTCTTCGGCGCCTCACCGACAGAAAACCGGAATCCGTTTCTGTCCCCGCGATCCTAGTCCCATGGAGCTCAGGCTGCCCGTGGCATATTCCCGCAACCGCTTCTAGCGGGCCGCCAGCACCGCCTCATACAGTTCCCGGTTGGACACTCCCCGACCGGCGGCGATCGTCTTGCAGGCGTCCTTCAACCGCATACCGTCGGCCACCAGGGCCTCGACGACCGGCACCAGCGAGGCCACGTCGACGACCTCCGCTGAGCCGCCCTCCAGGACCACGGTGATCTCACCCTTGACTCCGGCGGCGGCCCAGTCGGCCAGTTCCGGCAGGGTGCCGCGGCGGACCTCCTCGTAGGTCTTGGTCAGTTCCCGGCACACGGCCGCCCGGCGGGTCGGGCCCAGGATCTCGGCGGCCTCCGCCAGGGTGTCGGCCAACCGGTGCGGGGACTCGAAGAAACAGGCCGCGCGTTCCTCCGTGCGCAGGGACTCGAGCCACTCCCGGCGGGCGCCGGACTTGCGCGGGGCGAAACCGTCGAAGAGGAAACGACCGACGGGCAGCCCGGACAGCGCGAGGGCGGTGGGCACGGCGGACGGTCCCGGGAAGCAGGTGACGGGCACGCCCGCGTCGTGGGCGGCGTCGACGAGTGAGAAACCAGGGTCGGAGACCAGCGGCATGCCGGCGTCGGTGACCACGAGGACCGTGCCGGTGCGCGCGACGTCAAGGAGCTGACGGGCGCGTTCCTCCTCGTTGTGGTCGAAATTGGAGAGAACCCGCCCGCGGATCTCGACGCCGAGGGCGGAGGCCAGGGCGCGCACCCGCCGGGTATCTTCAGCGGCGACGACGTCCGCCCCTGCCAGTGCGTCGCGCAGGCGTGGGGAGGCGTCCCCGACGTTGCCGAGCGGTGTGGCGGCGAGGATGACCCCGTGTGGCAGCTGGGCGGAAGGATCGGGCTGTGACATGTCCCCAGCATGGCACAGGTGGACGTGCCCGCCAGGTGCGGCCCCGGGCGACGACCGGTGTCCTAGACTCAGTCAGGTGAGTACCGCCATCCAGACTCCCCGGAAGCCCCGGCACGCTGCGCCGACGCCCGGCCCGTCGGCGCCGCGCCGCTTCCGCTGGACGCGCGCTGACACGGTCAGCACGCTGGTCATCGCCGTCCTCGCCTTCTTCACCCGCTATGTGGGGTTGACGTCGCGGGTGTCCTCCGGCACCCCGGTCTTCGACGAGAAGCACTATGTGCCGCAGGCCTGGGACATGGTGCGCTCCCACGTCAACCCGCTGCTCGGCGGCATCGAGTCCAACCCCGGTTACGGGTTGGTGGTCCACCCGCCGCTGGCGAAGCAGCTGATCGCCTACGGGGAAATGCTCTTCGGTTACACGCCGCTGGGGTGGCGGTTCATGGTCGCCCTCTTCGGTTCGCTCACCGTGCTGTTCACGATGGCGCTCGCCCGGCGGATCTCGCATTCATGGCAGGTGGCCACCTTCGCGGGCCTGCTCGCCGTGTTCGACGGCGTGCTGCTGGTCAGCTCGCGATACGGGATGCTCGACATCTTCCAGGTCTTCTTCATCGTCGCCGCCGCCTGGGCGCTGGCCCGTGACCACGAACAGGTGCGGGAGAGGTTCCACCACGCCTGGGAGAACGGGCTGATGGGTGGCAGCGTCTTCGGCCCCCGCCTGGGTTTCCGCTGGTGGCGGTTCGCCGCCGGCGTCCTCCTGGGGTTGGCACTGGGCGTGAAATGGTCGGGGTTGTACTACATCGCCTTCTTCGGGTTGATGAGCGTATTCCTCGATCTGTCTCTCCGGCGCCGCTACGGCGTGCGCCGGTACGTCACCGGCACCCTCGTGCGCGACACGGTTCCCGCGCTGGCCTCGTTGGTGGCCGTGCCGGCATTGCTCTACCTGTGGACGTGGCGGGCGTGGTTCGCCTCCGAGACCGCCGTGTACAGGCACTCGGCCGTCGACGGCACCATCCCGGCAGATTCCTGGCTGAACCTGCTGCCCGACGCCGTGGCCGGGTGGTTGTACTACCACCTGTCCGTGCTGGAGTTCCACGCCTCCCTGACCACCTCGGCGGGGCACTCCCACCCCTGGGACTCGAAACCGTGGTCGTGGCTGGTCGGGGCCCGCCCCATCCTCTACTACTCCTCCACCGACCTGGAGTGCGGGGCGGAGACCTGCCGGCGGATGGTCTTCCTCTTCGGTACCCCTGCCATCTGGTGGGTGACGGTGCCCGCCCTGCTGTGGGGCCTGTGGTGCGTGGCCGTCCGTCGCGACCGGAGATTCCTGATTCCGCTGGTGGCCTTCGCCGCCGGTTTCCTGCCGTGGCTGGCCGCCTACGACCGTCAGATGTACTTCTTCTACGCGGCGGCCCTGGTCCCCTTCACCATCTGCCTCATCGCGTTGGCGTTGGGCCAGCTGACGGGGGCGGGCAGGCCGGTGCCCTGGGGATGGCTGCGGCGGCTTGCCGGCGGCGCCGTGCCCTGGGGGACGGTGGCGGTCATCGGGTACCTGGCGTTGGTGGTCGCGATGTTCTTCTACTGGTCACCGATCCTCTACGGCTACCTGGTCACCGACCGCCTCTATGACTCGATCATGTGGCTGCCCAGCTGGACCTGACGGTCGGGGCGGTTCAGGCCAGGCGACTGGGCTGGGCGCCGAGCTGCCGCCATGCGCTGCGCAACTGGAGGTAGCCGTGGTCGGTCAACCACGCCCACGCCAGAGTCGCCGCCGTGGCCAGCAACAGCACCAGGCCTGCGATCTGCCCGCCGGTGGCCGCGCCGACGATGACGTCGCGGACGGTGAAACCGAGCAGGAAAGTCCACAGGGCACCCACGATGGGCAGCATCCCACTCACCAGGCCCGGTTTCCACGCGGCGGTGAAGACACCGAAGGCCAGGGCCAGGCGGAAGGCCGCCCCCTCCGCCATCAACCGGGCGCTCCGGGGATCGGCGTCCGGGGTGAGCGTCCGCCCGTCGGCGCCCATAGGCGTGAGACCACCGGCGTCCCCCAGCAGCCGCACCGACCACACCACCCAGATCACCCCGATCAGGACGAGAAGGACCCGGGAGAGCGCCAGCCCGATGAAACGGGTGTTGGCGCTGCGGCGCCACTGCGGTTCCACCCCCGCCAGGATCACCTCCGACAGGTCGGGGGCCGCCAATTCTTCGCGACGGGAATCCTGCATCCCGGCGAGGTCGAGGGTCTGGCCCAGCGTCAGGGCGCGCTCCCAGAACGCGCGGCATTCGGCGCAGCCTGCGACGTGGGCGTCGACGACGTCATCGGAGATGCCCGTGGGTTCCCCGTCGAGCCGGGCAGACAGGGCCGCCTGGACCTGGTCGTGGTCAAGCACGGGACAGCACCCCGTCCAGGCTGGCGCGGCCGGCTCCGAACACCACGATCATGAGCAGGGCGGTGATCATGACCAGGGGATATTCAACCCCTCCGGTGGCGACGAAGAAACCCTTGCCCACATGGACGAAATAGGCGGCGGCGAGCATCAGCAGCGCTAGGGCGCCGGCGACGAAGGTGGTGAGCAGGCCCACCACCAGCAGTGCCCCGCCGATGAGTTCCGCACCGGCCGCCAGGTACGCGGACAGCTTCGGCTGCGGGATCCCCCAGGCGCTGAACTGCCCGGTGGTCTCGGTCAGCCCGGTCAGGAAGAACTTGTCCCAACCGTGGGCGACGAAGACGAACCCGAGGACGGCACGCAGAAACAGCAGCGCCGCATCCCTCACCGCCGGTTTATCCATGACGATTAGACTACATCGAAACACCGGTCCCACCGAGATTCCCGGGTTGTCGCGTGCCCCGGCCACGCCGCCCCAAGCTCCGATGTGCTCACCATCACCGCAGGTCATGGCCGCGGGCATCCCGGGGTGGGGCCGCCTTCCCGGAAGGAGAAGCCGATCATGCCCACCACCGTCCCCGCTTTATCCTGGACAACCGTCCCCTCCCCCATCGGTCCGCTGCTGCTCGTCAGCACCGGGGCAGGCCTGCTCCGCGTGGGCTTCGAGTGTGAGAACCTCCCCGGGGTCCTCAGTTCGTTGCAGGAGACCACCGGCATGACGACGGTGGAGGATCCCGCCCGGCTCGCCGGGGCGGCCGAACAGATCACCGAATTCTTCGCCGGCTCCCGTCGCGACTTCGATCTTCCCCTGGACCGGAGGCTGTCCAGCGGCTTCCGGGGCGAGGTGCAGACGGGTCTGGCCGAGATCACGTACGGCACCACCTGCACCTACCTGGACCTCGCCCGGCGGCTCAACCGGCCGGGCGCGGTGCGGGCCGTCGGCAGCGCGTGCGCGACCAATCCTCTGCCCATCGTGCTGCCCTGCCACCGGGTGCTGCGCAGCGACGGCGGCCTGGGCGGTTACCGGGGCGGGTTGGAGGCCAAGCAGTGGCTGCTCGAGATGGAGAACGGCACCCGGTGAGCGGAACCGAATCCGCATCTTTCCCGGTCAAAGAAGGCATGGACAACAACGAAAAGACCGTGCCGACGACCGCTCCCTCCGGCGCCGGTGTGATCATCGGCGCCGATGGCCTGGCACGTCCGGCATGGGCGGCCACCGACGAACTGCTGCGCGTCTACTACGACACCGAGTGGGGCATGCCCGTCCGCGACGAGGCTGGCATGTTTGAACGGTTGAGCTTGGAGGGCTTCCAGTCCGGGTTGTCGTGGGCGACGGTGCTGCGCAAACGCCCGGCCTTCCGGGACGCCTTCGTCGACTTCGATCCCGACGCCGTGGCCGCCTTTGGCGAGGCGGACGTCGTCAGGTTGCTTGACGACGCCCGCATCATCCGCAACCGCCGGAAAATCGAGGCGACCATCGTCAACGCCCGGGCCACGGTCCGCCTGCGGGACAAGGGTGGCCTGGCGGAGTTCATCTGGTCCTTCCGCCCCGACGAGACCCCCGCACCGCGCACGATCGAAGAGGTGCCGACGCGCTCAGCGGAATCCGTGGCCCTGGCGAAGGCCCTGAAGAAGGAGGGTTTCACCTTCGTCGGACCGATGACGATGTTCGCCCTGATGGAAGCTGTGGGCATCATCGACACCCACCTGATCGACTCCCACCGCCGGGGCAGCTCCGGGGTCTGGCCGACCTGACGGGAACCGGCCCCGGACGAAGGCATGATAAAACCCCCGGCTGGTAGGGCCGGGGGCTGACTGTCTTGTGGAGCTACGGGGAATCGAACCCCGGACCTTCTCATTGCGAACGAGACGCTCTACCAACTGAGCTATAGCCCCTCGCGGTTGATCACCGCTGCCCCACCAGGCTACTCCTGAGGGGCGGCTGGAGAAAAACGGCTGGTCAGCTAGCTTGCGCGGCGGAGGCGATCGTCGTAACCCCGGCCATCGTCGTAACCGCCGTCATGGCGCTGGTCGAAGGGCGCGGTGGTGGTGGGCAGGTCGATGAAGTCGGGGGACTCGTCGTCGAGTTCCAGAACCAGGGCGCCGGGACGGCGCAACCGGCCGGGCACCGCGAGAGCCCCGCTCTCTCCACCGACCTGGCGGACGCCGAGCCTGGCACGGCGCAACTGCCGGATGCGGCGGGAGCGCAGCGCCTGCTCCTGGCGCACCTGGTTGCGCAGCGCGGTGAGGTAGAGGGCGGTCAGCGCCACCGCCACCGCCGGGGCGAGCCAGAACCAGCCGCCCAGCACGAAACCGAGGATGCCGGTCACCAGCACTGCCGCGCCGAGGCCCAGGAGGGTGCGCTGACGCCGCTGGTAACGGGACAGTGAGTGCTCGGCGTCGGCGACCGGATCCCAACCACCGCGGCCGCGACGACGCTCCGCGAACTCAATCTCCTCGTCGCTGAGGTCGTCGTCCGGCAGGTCGGTGAGCGCGCGGGAGGTTCCGCGGCCCTCGCGCTGCTCGTCCACCGCGTCGAGCGGCTCGGCGTCACCGCCGGGGTACAGCAGGTCCCCGGGAGAGGTGTAGGAGTCGTCGTAGTCGTAGGCGTCCTCGGCGATGTGTGCCTCCATCAGATCCATCTCAGTCTCGCGGGGTCCGGTCCCCTCACCAGGGGCGTCGACGTCGGCGGTGACCACGGTGTGGTCGTCCTCCAGCACGGAGACGGCCGTGGATCCATGGACCGGTTCAAGCTCATGTACGACGTCACCGTCGACGACCTCATCGACCGACTCGGTGGACTCCTGCGTTCCCCCACGGCGGGCGAACAGGCCGCGGGGGCGGGACGCGTCCCGCTCGTCGTCGATCAGCACGTCGTCGATCTCCTCGGCGTCGTCCAGATCCGCGGCGACGACTTCGTAATCGTCCTCGTCATCCGCGTGACGGACGTCGCCCGCGCGCAGGCGCGGACGTCGCCGGGCAGGCACTCCCCCGCTGCCACCTTCATAAACGACGCGGGTGTCGTCAAAGGCCTCGCCGGCCTTGCGGATTCGCTTCTGGCCACGCAGGAGCAGCGGTGCGAGCACGAAAAGCCACACCACGATGATCAGGACAATGATCAGGCTGCCGGACACGCGTTGTGCCACCTTCCGTCGGGAAATCTAAGGATTCATGTCACAGACTAGCTGGCAGGACACGGGTGCAGTCCCGCCACGCCGCCCCCGGGGGCGGGGAAATCCCGGACAGTCAACCTCGGAGGCGTCCCTGAGCCCGCAACCGGGCCACACAGGTCTCCGGGTGTTCCTCGACGGTCTGGGCCACGAAGACGTGGTCGCGCCACTGCCCGTCGATGTGGAGGTTGCGCCGCATGAGCCCCTCCTCGCGATAACCGTTGACCGCCAGGACCCGTCCGGAGGCCGGGTTGGAGGGCAGGAAAGTGGCGGTGACGCGGTGCAGCCCGATGCGTCGGAAAGCATGGTCGGTACCGAGCCCGCAGGCGGCGGTGGCCACGCCCCGCCCCATGACGGCGGAATGCACCCAGTAGCCGATCCAGCAGTCGGACACGCTGCCGTGCTGGATATTGCCCAGGGTCAGCTGTCCGACGAAGTGACCGTCGAGCTCGACGACGAACGGAACGAGCAGCCCGCGTCGGGCGCCGTCCCCGAGCCCCATGAGGTTGGAGCGCCACGCGGCGACGGAATGGGAGTCCTCCCAGCTCGACGGGGCGGTGGGCTCCACGGGGCGCAGATACTCCTCGTCGAGGAGCCGCAGCTCACGCCAGTCACGGCCGTCGCGACGCAGCAGCGGACGTAGACGCAGGGCGCCGCCATCGGGCAGGACCACCGTGGGGGTGGCCTCCGGCCAGCCCGGGTGGACCGGGTCGCGGGCACCCGTCTCCGGGGTACGCAACCGCCGCGCGGCAAGGCCGAAAGGATCCAGCATTCCGACCTCAGGACCCCTGGGCGAGGAACATCACGTCGACGACGTCCCCCGGGCGGATGTCGGTGACCTGCTCCGGGACGCGGATCATCGCATTGGCCTCGGCCAGGCCGGCCAACAGGTGGGAGGGCGCGCCCGTGGCGCCGCCGAGCCCCTCGACGAGATAATCGTGGGTCTCGGCGTCACGCATGAGACGGGCGCGGATGAAGCCGCGCCGCCCCTGCCGGGAATCGACGTGGTTGAGGGCCCGCGCCCGGACCACGCGCCGGCTGGTGTTGCGCTTGCCGAGGGAGAGGCGGATGAGCGGGCGGATGAACACCTCGAAAGTCACCAGCGCCGACACCGGGTTCGACGGCAGAAGGAACACCGGGATGCGTTCCGCGCCCAGCAGTCCGAAACCCTGGACGGACCCGGGGTGCATGGCCACCCTGGTGGTGTCGATGTCGCCGAGTTCGTCGAGGACCTTCCGGATGGTCTCGGAACCGGAGCCACCCACCGCCCCGGAGACGACCAACAGCTCGCTGCGCTGCAGCTGCGTCTCGATGATCTCCCTCAACCGGCGGGGTTCCCCGACGGCGACGCCCACCCGGTGGACGTCGGCGCCCGCCTCCCGCCCGGCGGCGGCCAGAGCGTAGGAATTGACGTCATAGACCTGACCGAGGCCGGGCTCGCGGTCGATGTCGACGAGTTCGTGGCCGAACGACAACACCGACATGCGCGGGCGCGGGTACACCAGCACCTTGGACCGTCCCGCCGCGGCGAGCAGGCCGATCTGGGCGGGCCCGAGGACGGTGCCGGCGGACACGGCGATGTCACCGGGCTGGATGTCGTCGCCGGTGCGGCGGACGAACTCACCGGAACGCACCACACGCTGGGCGACGACGCGCTTGCGGCCCCGGTCCGACCACTCCAGGGGCAGGACGGCGTCGGCGAGGGTGGGCAGCGGGGCGCCGGTGTGGACGCGCACAGCCTGCTTCGGCTGCAGGCGCAGCGGCTGCTGCGAACCGGCGGCCACCTCCCCCACCACCGGCAGGGAACGTTCGGCCGGGGTGGCCTGGTCAGGCGAATCCCCCTCCGGGCCCGGTCGGCGGCCCAGGCCCCGTTCCCCTCCGACGTCGACGGCGCGGACCGCGTAACCGTCGATCGCGGCCTGCGGGAAGCCGGGTAGCGGACGGGTCGCCTGAACTTCCTCGGCACACATCAGGCCGAGGGCGTCGGCAATGGCGATGCGCACCGGTTCAGGCGTGACCGCCGCATCGGTGACCAGCGCCAGCTGCTGTTCGACGGAACGCACTCACCAGCTCCTTCTCATGTGCGGACGCTGCCCGCGACACGGGGCGCCGGGGGACAGTCTTCTCGGGCTGACTTTACCGCCGGACACGGCCTCCGGCGGTAACCACGGCGGGTGTCCGCGGGGCGGGGACCTGTCAACCTTGGTTCGCGGTGGACTCCACTGCCTCCGCCGCCTCGTGCTCGGCGAGGATCGCGGTGATCGCCTTCTTCAGGCCGGGGCCGTACTTCGGGTGCGACAAACCGAAATCCACCACCGCCGGAATATAACCCCCCGGATTACCCAGATCATGACGCTTACCCTCATGGACCACCACATGCACCGGATGCCCCTCGGTGATCATCAACTCAATCGCATCCGTCAACTGCAACTCCCCACCCTTACCCGGGGCGATCCGACGCAACGCATCAAACACCGCCCGATCCAGCAGATACCGCCCCGCCGCCACAAAATTCGACGGCGCATCCTGCGGATCCGGCTTCTCCACCATCCCACGCACCCGCTTGACCGACTCGGCCGGCAGACCCACCCGATCGTCGATCTCCTCCACGTCGAAGACCCCGTAGTTGTAGACCTCCTCCGGGGCGACCTCGAACGCACACAACACCGAACCCCCCAGCTCGGCCCGCACCCGCGCCATCTTCTCCACCACCCCGCGAGGCAGCACCAGATCATCGGGCAGCATGACCGCGAAGACGTCCTCATCATCATCGAGCACCGACTCGGCCAGACCCACCGCATGCCCCAGGCCCAGCGGACGGTCCTGCTCCACGGCCACCGGCTGGATCAACTGCCCGGCACGGAGCACCTTGGCCACCTGCTCATCCTTGCCGCGCTCGGTCAGGGTCTCCACCAGATTCGGGAACTGCCCGAAATGACGCAGCAACTCCGGCTTGTTCGGCGCGGTGATGATCGCCAACCGTGAGGCCCCCAGCTCGGAGGCCTCCTCCGCGATCAACTCGATGCCGGGCGTGTCGACCACCGGCAACAACTCCTTGGGCACCGTCTTCGTCGCCGGCAGGAACCTCGTCCCCATCCCGGCAGCCGGAACCACAACCGTCTTCACCCCGAAGGGATTCGCGTCACTCGACATCTTCATGCGCAACACCCTACCTGTCGGTCCCGCCCACCAGCACAGCGACTCGAGGGCGGATGCGCGGTTCGACCCGTTGTGCGGAAAGAAGGATTAACCTGGTGGCATGAATACCCGGGAGAGGAAACGCGAGCTGCGCACGCTCATGCTGCAGGCCCGCCAGGACATGCCCGCCGAGGAGATGGCACGGGAGGACGCCGCGCTCGTGGCACATGCCACCGCCCACCTACGTTCACTGGCGCCCTCCCAGACGACCGTCGCCGCCTACGCGCCCATGCCCGGTGAACCGGGCGGGACGCTGCTGCTGGACGCTCTGCACGCGGAGGCCTCCGACCTGTTCCTCCCCATCTCCGGGGCCGACGGCCACCTGGAGTGGGCCACCTACCAGGGCCGGTTGTCCCTGCAGCCAGGACGGCTGGGGATTCATGAGCCCACAGGACCGCGCCTGAGCAGCGGGACCCTGTCCGAATGCGACCTGGTGTTCGTCCCGGCGTTGGCGGTGAGCCCGGAGGGTTACCGGCTGGGCAAGGGCGGCGGTTATTACGACCGGGCGCTGGCGCCCCTGTCCGCCTCGGAACCCCGCCCGCGGACGGCGGTGCTCCTCTACCACGGGGAGATCCGGGACGATGTTCCCGTGGAGCCGCACGACATCCCCGTGGACCTGGTGATCACCCCGAACGGCGTCCGCTGGATCTCTTAGACCTTCGGGAACCGCCAGGGGGTTTCCCACGGTCCAAGGAGGCATGGGAGACGACCGGATCACCAGGCTCCGCCGGACACTGACCACCCCGGGTTGGCGCCGGCAGCTGTTGCTGCGCCGCACCCTGGCTCTGGCGCTGTTGGCCGCCGCGGGGTTCACGGCGCTGCACTCGGCCGGTGACAGGGATCCGGAGGTGGTGGTCTTCACCCGCGACGTGCCCGCCGGCGGGGCCGTGACCCCGGACGACGTCGGGCTGCGGGAGGTGCCGCCGGGCCTCATCCCCTCCGGGGCACTGACTTCCCCGGAAGATGTCAACGGTCGCGTGGTGGTCGCGGCGGCGCAGCCTGGCGAGGTGGCGACCTCCTCCCGGTTCATCGGCACGGCCGTCACCGGCCAGCTCGTGGACCAGCGCACTGAGCCGGCCAATATGGTGCCGCTGAAGCTCGCGGAACCGGAGATTCTCCCGTTGCTCCATCACGGCGACACCGTCGCGATCGTCACCCATACCGCCGACAGCGGGGAACCCGAGGTCGTCGCCGCGGGCGGGCGGGTCGTCCTGGCGTCCATGGAGAGCGATGGCCCGGGTTCGGGCCCGCAGGGCACGGTGCTGGTGGCGTTACCGGAATCCGACGCCCGTGCCGTGGCGGCCGCCTCACTGGCCACACCTCTGGCGGTTGTGTTGACGGGGGAACGTGCGACAGCCCGTCCGTCATCCTGATATGGAGGCCGCGACAGATCTACACTTCGACTGGCCAGGTACATTCCGGCCAGATTCGTCAGGAGAGCATCATCATGTTGCAGGGTTTCAGGGATTTCATCATGCGCGGCAATGTCGTCGACCTCGCCGTCGCGGTGGTCATCGGCAGTGCCTTCACCGCCATCGTCACCGCTTTCTCCGACCACCTCATCAACCCGCTCATCGCGGTTCTGGGCAGCCCTGAGGTCGAGGGACTCGGTTTCGAACTGCGGCCCGGCAATTCGGCCACGTTCCTCAACTTCGGCGCCATCATCACTGCGGTGATCAACTTCCTGCTCATCGCCGCCATCATCTACTTCGTCATCATTCTGCCGATGAACAAGCTCAACGAGATACGGGCCCGCAAACTCGGGATCGACGAGGCGGAAACCGAGGAGATCGCCCCGGAGGTCGCTCTCCTTGAGGAGATCCGTGATGTCCTGAAGAACCAGGGCACCCCGGGCACCGCGGGGCCGGAACCCCGGGCCTAGCTGTAGTGCGGGGGTTGCTGTTCCCGCCAGAATTCGTCGTCGTCCACCAGCGGCGCCGCCTGGTCGTCGTCGAGAATCACCTCACGCTCACTGTCCCACGTGGTGGGCACGCCGAAGCGGTCATCGGGCAGGTCCGCGCTGCGGTCGATACCCTCCGCGTCAGACGGGCGCACCGCCCGCCGGCGCGCACGGCGGGAAGAGGTGACCTGCTTATTTTCGTCGTCGTTCTCCGTCACCGCGACCAGCTCCTCACTCAACGCTGTACTGCTGCAGTTGGTCGATCACGTGGTGGACCAGCGGCGTCAGGGTGGCCATGCCGTCCCGGATGGCCGCCCGGGAAGCGGCCAGGTTGACGACGACCGTCGAACCGGACACTCCGGAGATGCCACGGGACGTGCAGGCGTCCACCGCGCCACAGGCCTGGCCCGAGGCGCGCAGCGCCTGGGCGATGCCGGGGATGAGCTGATCAAGGACGGAGCGGGTGGCCTCGGGTGTGCGGTCGCGGGGACCGACGCCCGTGCCACCGACGGTGAGGACAAGATCCACGCCGCCGACGACGGCCGTCTCGATGGCCTGCCGGATCTGCGATTTCTTGGACCGCACGGCCACCACCGCGTCGACGTCGAAGTGACCCTCGATCAGCAACTCGGTGAGCAACCGGTCGGTGTCCTCGCCGGAACCGATGGGGTGATCGGAGACCAGGACGATCAGAGCCCGACGGCGGGCCACGAGCGTGCCCTCCTGCTCAGAAGCCAAGAGAAACTTCTCGTCCGGCTCTCCTACGTCAAGGAGGGCGGTCTCGGGGGCCTCCTTGGGGAGGGTGTGCAATTCGTTCTCCATCAGTGGTTCCTCACATGGTGCGGTCGCCATGGACGCGGGTGCGTCCCTGGCGGTTAAATCTACTCGGTGGTCAGCGTAACCTCTACCTCTCGGGTCTGGCCGCTGTCCGGCTGCACCACGGTCAGAGTCACGGTGTCCCCGAAGTTCTGGGAGCGGACCGCCGCGATCAGGGCGTCGGCGCTGTCGATCTTTCGGTCGTTGAGCCGGGTGACCACGTCACCGCGGGTCAGCCCCGCCTGATCGCTCGGGCCGCCTTCCTCCACCGAGGCGACGAGCGCGCCGTCCACGTCAGGGCGGTTGGCGACGCTCACGCCCAGCATGGGCTGGGAGGCTTCACCAGCGGTGATCAACTGGTCCGCGACCCGCTTGGCGAAATTCGAGGGGATGGCGAAACCGAGGCCGATGGATCCGGCCTCCGGGCCGGAACTCAGCGAGGCGATCACCGAGTTCATGCCGATGAGGTTGCCGTTCATGTCCACTAACGGCCCACCGGAGTTGCCGGGGTTGATCGCGGCATCGGTCTGGATGGCATCGATCAGCGAGGATTCGCCACCCCCGTCCGATGCCCGCACCGGACGGTTCAGGGCGGAGACGATGCCGGTGGTCACGGTGGAGCTCAGGCCAAGCGGCGAACCGACGGCCACGGCCTGCTGACCGACCTGCAGCTGATCCGAGTCACCGAACTGGATCGTGG
>CAYSIP010000005.1:0-30307 GCA_964431055.1 uncultured Corynebacterium sp.
CGAGTACTGGATGCCGGCCTGGGACGTCGATGACACCCTGACCCAGGACCCGCAGAAGGAAATCTCCCTGATCTACTACCCCAACCGGGGTGGCCTGGAGGACCGCGTCTTCCGTATCCGCACCGAGCGTTCGTCCGCGACCTCCATCCCGGAGCCGCGCACCGGCCACAACCTGACCAACATCGAGGTGCTCGAGCGTCGCGATGGCGAGGTGGACGTCCGCTACAACTGGATCACCTACTACTTCCGCTACAACACCACGGACCACTACTTCGGCACCACCTGGGTGACCCTGGACGTCACCGGTGAAAAGCCGCGGATCGCCAAGAAGAAGATCGTCCTGAAGAACGACTACATCCACCACGTCGTCGACGTCTACCACCTCTAAGACACCCCTTCCGCGAAAGGAGAAATTGACCTCACATGGCACACCAGATCGCCCTGGCCTTCGAGGACGGGATCACCCGTTTCATCGACTGCGACGAGGACCAGACCATCGCTGACGCCGCCTACCAGGCGCGCATCAACATCCCGTTCGACTGCCGCGACGGTGCCTGTGGCACGTGCAAGTCGTTCTGTGAGGCCGGCGACTACGACGAAGGTGAGTACGTCGATGACGCGATGAGTGCTGAGGAGGCGGCCGAGGGTTACATCCTCACCTGCCAGACCAAGCCCTTCACGGACATGGTCGTGCAGATCGCCACCACCTCGGTCCTGGCGAAGACCGGCGCCTCCACCCTGATCGGCACCATCACCGAGCTGGAGCGCCTGTCGGAGTCGACCGTGAAGTTCTCGGTGCAGATCGAAGAGCGCGACAAGCTCAACTATCTGCCGGGGCAGTACATGAACATTTCGCCCCCGAACTCGGACTTCCACCGGTCCTACTCCTTCTCCTCGGGCCCCTCCGAGGACGTCGTGAGCTTCCTCGTGAAGCTCACCCGGGGCGGACTGATGTCGGAGTACCTGACCGACAACGCCAAGGTCGGCGACACCCTCAACCTGACGGGTCCCATGGGTTCGTTCTTCCTCCGTGAGCCGTTGGATCCCATCCTGCTGCTCGCGGGCGGCACTGGCCTGGCCCCGATCCTGTCCATCCTGGAGAAGCTGTCCGAGGACGAGCTCCTCGACGTGCCCGTCCGTCTCATCTACGGCGCCACCTTCGACCACGACCTGGTCGAGCTGGAGAAGCTGGACTCCTACAAGGAGAAGCTGCCGGACTTCGACTACTTCACCGTGGTCTCCGACCCGGAGTCGAACCATGAGCGCAAGGGCTACGTCACGGACCACATGGACCCGGCGGGGCACCTGCACAACGGCGAAGCCGACGTCTACCTGTGTGGCCCGCCGCCCATGGTTGAGGCCGTCCGCACGTTCCTCAACGATCAGCCGACCCCGCCGGAGAGCTTCTACTACGAGAAGTTCAGCTCCGCTGCCGGCACCCCGGGCGACAGCTCTGTCGACGTCGAGTCGAAGACCGAAGGCGGCGTCGCCGAGGTCACCGTCTCCTCCCCGGGTGTGGAGACCGGCGAGGTCCACCGCATCCAGCAGGACTCCCGCGCGGTCTTCGAGGCCCGCATGGCCCTCGAGTCGGGTGTGGCCTCCCTGGTCAGCGACATCCTCGACGGGGATGACTTCAAGAAGTTCCGTGAGCTCGCCGAGAGGGCGAACTCGTTCATCGAGGGCGACACCGTCACCGACGTGGCCGGTTATGTCGAGGCGAACAACGACTACCACGAATTCCTGTTCCGCCGTTCCGGCAACCCGTCCATGCTCCAGGCGTACAACAACCTCGAGGTCTCCAAGGTCATGAACCGGGAGCTGGAGGACTCCGGCTTCATTGAGCCGCAGATCGCCCAGGAGCACCTGGACATGATCGACGCCCTCGAGGCCAAGGATCTGTCCCGTTACCGTGAGGTGCTGCGCTCCCACAACGAGCACGCCATCGCCACGATGGACAAGGCCATCGAGTTGCGTCTGGCCGCTGAGGCGGAGGGCACCAAGTGAGCCCGCAGTCGGCCAAGGGCGCGATGCCGGTCGGTGAGGGCGTGGAGGGCGCCCCGGAGCTGTTCACCCCGAACCGCTTCAAGGGCCAGAACGTGATCATCACCGGCGCCGCCCAGGGCATCGGCCAGGCGGTGGCACACCGCATCGCCCACGAGAACGGATCCGTGTTCCTGGTGGACCGTTCCGAGCTGGTGCACGAGGTGGCGGAGGAACTGTCTGACGCCACGGTCGGCACCGTCGGTTCAGCCACTGCGGACCTGGAGACCTGGGAAGGCGCGGAGTCGATGGTCGCCGCGGCCGTCGAGAAGCTCGGTTCCGTCGACGTGGTCATCAACAACGTCGGCGGCACCATCTGGGCCAAGCCCTTCGAGCATTACTCCCCCGAGGAGATCGAGAAGGAGGTACGCCGTTCGTTGTTCACCACCCTGTGGTCGGTGCGCGCCGAGCTGCCCGCCCTCATCGACAACGGTGGCGGCACGATCGTCAACGTCTCTTCCGTGGCCACCCGCGGCGTCAACCGCGTGCCGTACGCCGCTTCCAAGGGTGGCGTCAATGCGCTGGTCTCCGCGCTAGCCCTCGAGGCTGCGCCGAAGAACGTGCGCGTCGTCGCCACTGCCCCGGGCGGCACCCTCGCCCCGGAGCGCAAGGTCCAGCGGGGCCCCGGCCCCGAGGGGGAACAAGCCAAGGAGTGGTACCAGCAGATCGTCGATCAGACGGTGGACTCCTCATTGTTCAAGCGCTACGGCACCCTGGCCGAGCAGGCCGCGCCGATTGTGTTCCTGGCTTCCCGCGAGGCCAGTTACATCACCGGAACGGTCCTGCCCGTCGCCGGCGGCGACCAAGGGTAACGTTAGGGTAAATGTTAGGGCCCGTTCAGGGCCAACGCCCCTCACGCTGGCACTTCGGTGTTAGCGTGAGGGGCGTGTTAACTTCCCACACCCTCGGAAACCAGCACGCGTCCCGGGCCACCCTGCGCTTCCTGGTTGACCGGATCACGGAACTGGAATCAGGCCGCGGGCTGCTGTTGCTCGTCTCCGGACCGGCAGGCTCCGGCAAGAGCTCCCTCGTCCGCGAGACCGTCCGCTCCCTGCCCGGCTGGGCAGGGATCCGCGTCGCCGCCCTCTCCTGGCAGGCAGAGAACGAAGGGGAGCTGCTCCGCCACATCCTCGACCGCAGCGGCAACGTCGGGTCGCTGATGGAACTGGCGGACCGCGAAGGCGCCTCCACCGCGATCGTCGTCGATGACGCCCACTGGGCGGACACCACCTCCCTGCAGTCGCTGGTCGAGGCAACCCGCAGGTTGAAACACGGCCGCGTCGCGGTCATCATGACGGTCTCGGACAAAGAGGACGCCCCGCGCCCCATGTCCGTCAGCCGGCTGCGTGAGATGTCGGACGAGGTCATCACCATCTCCCCCTACGACGTGGAGGACGTGCGCGCGCTGGCCCTGTCGATGGTCGGCGCCCATCTGTCACCCCTGGCCGCCGCCGAACTACGCGACATCACCGGTGGGCGCCCAGGCCGCATCCGGGAGGTCCTGCAGGCTGCCCCCGCCGATCACTGGCGCCTGACCAACCCCCGCATCCCGATCCCCCGGCCCTGGCAGGCCTCCCTGCGGCGCCGAACCGAGAACCTCGACGTCGCTGCCGTGCTCAACGCCGTCGCGATCCTGCCCGGCAGCGGCAGCGGGCCAGCTGACCTCATCCGCCACCTGGCTGACGATCCGACAAACGAGAAGCTCGACTCCGCCTTCGCCGCAGGATTGCTCGAATTCATCCCCAACGCCGAAAAGCCCGTCGTGGGCTTCACCCACCCCACCGACCGGGCGGTCGTGCGCGCCATGCTCGGCCCCGGGGAGTCCAATCGACTCCACCACCGCGCCGCCGGGTACCACCGCACCCACCACGACATCGGTTCCGCCCTCATCCATGAGGCGTTGGGCGCCCCCGGCACCGACGACGAGATCTCCGTGCAGCTCGCCGCCCGCGGTGAACGCCTCGCCGCGGGCGGCCAGTGGCGCGCAGCGGCCGAGGCTTTCGATCTGGCCGCCCGCGTCGCCTCCGATCCGGCGGTGGCCAATGACCACCACCTGTCCTCCATCGAGGCGCTGATCGCCACCTCTGACATCCCACGTGCGCGGCTCCATGCAGGCGCCCTCAGCCGTGCGCTCCAGGACGTCAAGGTCGACTCCATGCGCGGGTATCTCGCCCTCCACGAGGGTCGTCGCTCCGAGGCCGTCAGTCTCATCGACCGGGCCTGGCGCAGTCTGGAGCAGCAGGACAGCATGGACCCGGTGATGCGGGCGCGGGTGGCGTCCCGCAAGGTGTTCATCAACCTCACCGACTGGAAACCAGAGCAGCTCGTCCACTGGGCGGACATCACCGACGAGTGGGCGCCCGAGGGCTCCCCCACCCGCGCCGAGGCGCAGTACATCGCCATGATCGGTCATGCCGCGATGCGCGGCACCATCCCACCGGACACCCCACTGCCCGAGGAAACCCCCATCCTGGCGCAGCGTCGCAAGATGGCGGCCGGTTGGATCAACATCGTCCACGACGATCCCGTCGTCGCCCGCCAGTACCTGGAGTTCTCCACCGACGCCGAGGGTTCGGAGCGCATCAGTCTGTGGATGGAGGGCTGGCTCGCCCGCGCGCTGTTTCTGCTCGGGGAGTACCGGGAAGGCGAACGAGTCGTGGAACGTGGGCTGGCCCGGGCCGAACGCTACGGCATCAAGTTCCTCGAACCCCTGCTTCTGTGGACCGGCGGGCAGATCGCCGCCTACCGCGGCGACCGGGAACTCGCCCGCTCCTACGTCAACCGGTTGACCTTCAGCCACGACGCCTTCGTCATCCAGCGCATCCCCTCCGCGATGTGCCGACTGCTCATCGCCGGCATCGAGGGGGACATGTCCAGCGCGAAGCGGGCGGGCGAGACCCTGATGCAGATCTCCCGGGAAACCGACATCAGCCAGCCCGGCTGGTGGCCGTGGGAGGACGTGTGGGCCCAGCAGCTGCTGCACGCCGGCAAGGTCGACGAGGCGGACGAGGTGACCACCCGCGCGGAGGAGAAGGCCGCCGGTTCCGGCATCGCATCCTTGCACGCCAAGCTCGGCGTGCCCCGTGCTGGCGTCCTGCTGGCCCGCGGCGACATCGACGGAGGAATCCAACGCTTCGAGGAGTCCGTCGAGCTCATCGAGACCCTCGCCATGCCCTCCTATCAGTCCCGCATCCTCTACGAGTACGGCCGGGTGCTGCGGCGGTTGGGACGCCGCCGCCACGCGGACGAGATCTTCGCGCGCGCCGGAGAGGTCTTCGCGGCAATGGGCGCCACGGAGTTCGTCGAGCGCTGTAACCGGGAACGCCGCGCCGGTGGTCTGGGCACCCGCACCACCGGGGTGGGTGGGCTGACCCCGCAGGAGGAGGAAATCGCCAAGCTGGTGGCCGAGGGCGCCACCAACCGGGAGGTCGCCCGAGAACTGTTCCTGTCCTCCAAGACCGTGGAATACCACCTCACCCGCGTCTACCGGAAACTCGGGGTGCGCACCCGCAACGAGCTCCCCCGCGTGCTCGGTGAACTCTGAGCCCGCCTTCCACACATGACGAAGCGCCCCGGGAAGCAGTTCAGAACTGCTTCCCGGGGCGCTCCGTCAATCCGGATCACCGGCTATATGTTGAGCTTGCGGTAGTCGAAGACCGAGTCGATGATGCCGTACTCGACGGCCTCCTCGGCCGTGAGGATTTTGTCACGGTCGGTGTCCTCGCGGACCTGCTCGGGGGTCCGCTCAGTGTGCTTGGCCAGGGTGGTCTCCATCAGGCGACGCATCCGCTCGATCTCTGCCGCGGCGATCTCCAGGTCGGAGACCTGGCCCTGGGTGCCCTGGGTGGACGGCTGGTGGATCAGCACGCGGGCGTTCGGCAGCGCCGCACGCTTGCCCTTTGCGCCGGCGGCCAGCAGCACAGCGGCCGCGGAGGCGGCCTGGCCGAGGCACACGGTGGAGACGTCCGGGCGAACGTACTGCATGGTGTCGTAGATGGCCATCAGCGCGGTGAAGGATCCACCGGGCGAGTTGATGTACATGGTGATGTCCCGGTCCGGGTCCATCCCTTCGAGCACCAGCAGCTGCGCCATGATGTCGTTGGCGGAGGTGTCGTCGACCTGGGTGCCCAGGAAGATGATGCGCTCCTCGAACAGCTTGGAGTAGGGGTTGGTTTCCTTCGTGCCGTAGGAGGACTGCTCGATGAAGGACGGCAGCACGTAACGGGACGAAGGCATCTGGAATCCGTTGGTCATGGTTGTTTTACTCCTCAAATCCCTAGTTGCTGATCGAGCCCTGGGCGAAGGTGATCACGTGGTCGACGATGCCGTAGTCCTTGGCCTGCTGCGCCGTGAACCAGCGGTCACGGTCAGAGTCCTTCGTGATCTGCTCAAAGGTCTGTCCGGTGTGCTCGGCGATCAGTTCTGCCATCTCGCGCTTGGTCTCCGAGAACTGCTCGGCCTGGATGGCGATGTCCGCCGCGGTGCCACCGACACCGGCGGACGGCTGGTGCATCATGATCCGCGCGTGCGGCAGGGCGTAGCGCTTGCCCCTGGTGCCGCCGGAGAGCAGGAACTGGCCCATTGAAGCCGCCAGGCCCATGCCGTAGGTGGCGATATCGCACGGCGAGTATTTCATCGTGTCGTAGATGGCCATGCCCGCGGTGACGGAGCCACCCGGCGAGTTGATGTACAGCGAGATGTCGCGGTTCGGATCCTCCGCGGTCAACAGCAGGATCTGGGCGCAGATCTTATTCGCGATCTCGTCGTCGACCTGCTGTCCGAGGAAGACGATGCGCTCGCGCAGCAGACGCTCGTACACCGAGTCGCCCAGGTTCAGGCCCCCGCCGGGCGATGTCATCCGGATCTGGTCAGTCATGGAATCAAACTCCTGTAATTCTCGTGTCAACGATGGTCCCCAGGGTACTAGCGGGTCTCGCGTAACCGCTTGTCTGTTCGCTGACAGCGTCCCGACGGTCCGCGGTTCCCCGATGTTCCCCGGGTAGACGAAAAGGCCCCGACGTCACACGCCGGAGCCCTACCGCAAGAGGACTAGGCCTCGATGTTCTCGTTCTCGTTCTCGGTGGCCTCGGTGGCCTCCTCGGTCTCCTCCTCACCGAAGTACTCGGTGGGGTCGATCTCGGAACCGTTCTCGTCCTTGACGTTCGCGCGGCAGATCGCGGCGGCCAGGGCCTTACCGCGACGGACGTCGGCGAACAGGTTGGCGATCTGGCCGGACTGCTGCAGCTGGCCGACGAACTGGCTCGGGTCCATGCCGTAGGACTGCGCGGTGAACAGGATGTGGTCGGTCAGCTCCTGCTGGGAGACCTCCGGGTTCTCCTGCTCAGCCAGGGTGTCCAGGAAGAGCTGCGTGCGCACGGCCTCCTCGGCGTCCTTGCGGGACTGCGCGTCGAACTCCTCACGCGTGGTGCCCTGGGTCTCGAGAACCTGGGCGAGGGCGGCCTCGTCGTGGGCCATCTGGCCGAGCAGCTGGTGCAGCTGCTGGTGGACCTGCTCCTCGACGACGGACTCCGGCAGGGCGAAGTCGACCTTGGCCAGGACGGCCTTGAGGACCTCATCGCGGATGTCGGCGGCCTGCTGGCCCTTGCGGGTCTCCTCGACCTGGGCGCGGGTGGACTCGCGCAGCTCCTCGACGGTGTCGAACTCGGAGGCCATCTGGGCGAAGTCGTCGTCCAGCTCCGGGAGCTTGCGCTCCTTGGTCTGCTGGACGTGGACGGCCACGCTGGCTTCCTTGTCCTTGTGCTCGCCGGCGACGATCGTGGTGGTGAACTCGCTGTCCTCACCGGTCTTCAGGCCGCGCAGGGCGGTGTCCAGACCGTCGATGAGGTCACCGGCGCCGATCTCGTAGGACAGGCCCTCAGTGGTGGCCTCGTCGACGATTTCACCGTCGACGGTGGCCTTGAGGTCGATGACGGCGAAGTCACCGGTCTTCAGCTTGCGCTTGGTGTCCTTGAGCTCACCGAAACGGGCACGCAGCTTGTCCAGCTCCTCGTCCACGGCTGCGTCGTCGACGCTGATGGCCGGCACGGTGACGGCCAGCTCAGAGAAGTCCGGGATCTCGATCTCAGGACGGACGTCGACCTCGGCGGTGAACTCGACGAACTCGTTGTCCTCGATCTTGGTGATGTCGATCTGCGGCTGACCGATGACGACCAGCTCGTTTTCCTGGCAGGCGCGCTCGTAACGGGACGGCAGCATGTCGTTGACGACCTGCTCCAGGATCGGGCCCCGACCGAAGCGGGCGTCAATGAGCTGGCGCGGAGCCTTGCCCTTGCGGAAACCGGGGATGGTGACCTGCTGGGCAACGGCGGCGTAGGCCTGGTCGATTTCGGCGCTGAGGTCCTCGAAAGGAACATTGACGGTGAGCTTGACGCGGGTGTCGCTCAGCTTCTCGACGGAACTCTTCACGAGTAACTCTCCTGGATTCACATTGAAGTTCATTTAAAGGACCGGGTACCCGGTCCGGGACCGGCCCCCTAGTCGGGGCGACAGGATTTGAACCTGCGACCCCCTGCTCCCAAAGCAGGTGCGCTACCAAACTGCGCCACGCCCCGTATGTGCTCCCCGGGGTGGGGGCCATACAAGACATGAGTTTACCGACCGGCGTCAGACGGTGACGACACCGGGGTCCCAAAACGTCTCTCGGGGCCACCCGCCGGCCCCGTCGCGGGACCTGCCGCGGCCGGATGACACCGTGATGGGGAAGCAGTGGAGACAGAAAAACTCCCGGCGCCCCTTGAACGGGGCGGCCGGGAGCAACGTGGAGGGAATGACGGGAATCGAACCCGCGTCTTCAGCTTGGAAGGCTGAGGTATTAGCCACTATACGACATTCCCATGTCGGTGCAGGAAAGTTTAGCGCACTCCCGCCCGGAAACGAAAACGGAACTATTCCGGCTGCGTTATCGTTGAACCCACAGAATCCCTCTCACCACAACCACACCTGACGGAGTGAATGACCCCGTGGAACTTCTCCTTCTCCTGCTGATCCTGGGCGGCGGAGCCGCCTTATTCTCATCCCGCAACAACAAGAAGAAGGAAGCCGAACGCGAGGCCGCCCGTCTCGAGGACGCGCGCGCCGACGCCCGTCGCTGGATCGAGCGTCTCGGTTCCCAGGTGCTGACGTTGTCGGGCACCGACACGGCCTCCACCCAGGCCATCGCCGATGCCTCCGAACGCTATAACGCGGCCTCCTCAGCCATCTCCACCGCCGACACGGCCAAGCAGGCCGAGTTGGCCCGGGAGTCCGCGCTCGAGGGCATGCACTACATCAACGCCGCCCGCGACATCATGGGCATGACCCCAGGTCCGGAGCTTCCCCCGCTGGAGGGCCAGCGCAAGGCCGGCAAGGTCACCGAGCGCCGCACCATCGAGCACGAGGGGCAGAGCATCACCGCCTCCCCGACGGCCTCGGACGACACCCCGAACTACTACCCGGGCGGCACTGTCGCGGGCCGGCCGGTTCCGGCCGGTTGGTACTCCACCCCCTGGTGGGCGCCGGCCATGATGTCGGGCATGTGGGCGATGAGCTCCATGTTCATGTTCTCCGCGATGTTCGCCGGCATGTCGGGCGTCAACTACGGCGGCGAGGACTTCGCCAGCGGCGCCGGTGAAGGCGGCGATATGGGCGGTGGCGAGGATATGGGCGGCGGCGACATGGGCGGTGGCGAGGACATGGGTGGCGGCGATATGGGCGGCGACGGCGGAGGTTTCTTCGACGGCGGAGGCTTCGACCTCGGTTTCGACTTCTAACCCGCTTCCCGAAGCTTTCGGAAGATACCGGCGCCCGGCGCGCCGGTTTTTTCATGCCCGAACCAGGAAAAGGTCCATGCGGAAACCATCACCGCTTTCCCGCCCCCCGTTTCATTCCCGTGCGGAACCATGAATCCGGAACCTCCCCTCCCGCGACCCCGACACCAAAGGCCCACCCCATGCCCACCATGCCCGCCCGACCCAGGCTCCGTGCCTCAGCGACCCGCCTGCGCCTGGCTGCCGGGATGACGACTCTGGTGGCCATCTGCCTGGCGATCGTCTTCCTCGGGGTGCGCGCCAATCTGCTCACTGAGGTGACGGAGGAGGCGAATATCCATGTGGAGACCGAGATCAGCGAATTCGCCGCCTACGCCGGCACGGCGGAGGACCCGCTGACGGGTCGGCCCTACCAGTCCGGTCCACGCCTGGTCGAGGCCTACCTCTCCCAGCACGTCCCCGCTCCCGAGGACGCCCTCGCTGCGGCGGTGGACGGCCACATCATCCAGCTGCCGGGAGCCGGACGGCGCATCCCGGACGGCTCCCCGCTGGCCGGGGAGATCCTCTCCTCCCCCGCCAACTCCGGGGTGGCCCACGAACCCGAGGGGGGTTCCGTGCACTGGGGCCGGGTGGAGGTCTCCGGCTCGGAGGATCCGGTCATCTTCCTGGCGGCCCGGTGGACCGACACCGCCCGCGAACGTGCGGACGCCCAGCTGACCACGCATGCCGTCCTGGCCGTGCTCACCGCCGGCGCGGCCGGGGTGCTCTCCTGGTTCCTGGCCGGTGTCCTGATCCGCGGGCGCACCCCGTAGACGGACTCTGCCCCTTCCCGCACCGCACCTGCCGGCGTGGGATGCGGGCGTAGCCTGGTCCACATGGAGAACCACATCCCCGCCATCCCGCTCAATGACGGCACCGGGATCCCGCAGCTCGGCTTCGGTGTCTGCCTCATCGACCCCGGGGAGACGGAACGCGTGGTCACCGAAGCCCTGGAGGCCGGCTACCGGCACATCGACGCTGCCGCGATCTACGGCAACGGGGAGGGTGTCGGCCGGGCGATCGCGGCATCCGGCATCCCCCGCGATGAGCTGTTCGTGACCACCAAACTGTGGAACGACCGCCACCATGACGCGCCGGACGCGCTGGGGCAATCTCTCGACCGCCTCGGTCTCGACCACGTCGACCTGTACCTGATCCACTGGCCGTGCCCACGGCAGGGCGCCTACGTCACCGCGTGGGAGTCGATGATCGGCCTGCGGGAGCAGGGCCTGACCCGCGCCGTCGGGGTCTCGAATTTCCTGCCGCCCCACCTGGACGAGCTGCGGGCCACCTCCGGGATCGTGCCGGCCGTCAACCAGATCGAGCTGCATCCGGCCTACCAGCAGCGCGACGTGGTCGAGTACTCCCAGCAACACGGCAGCCGGATCCAGGCATGGAGTCCGCTGGGCCAGGGAAAATACGACCTTTTCGGCACCGAAGCGGTTCGTGCGGCTGCGCAGGCCCACGGGGTCAGCCCCGCCCAGGCTGTGCTCCGCTGGCATCTGCAGCAGGGTTTCATCGTCTTCCCGAAGTCGCGCACCCCCGAGCGCATCCGCGCCAATATCGACATCTTCGGCTTCGAGCTGAGCGAGGACGAGATGGCCGCCATCACCGCCCTCGACCGCGGCGAGGACGGCCGCGTGGGTTCCCACCCCGACGAAGTCGACGCCTGAGACCCTGGCGCGTTCCGGGGCGGAACCGCCTGCCTTAGGTGCGCCGCCAGCGGCCGTCGCGGAATTCGACGGCCCCGTCGGCGGCGAACCGCTCGAGCCACCCCTCCATCGGCCACCATCCCCAGGTGTCGTGGAAGTGGGCGGCGTTGAGCAGGATGTCGTCGAGGTGTTCCCACGGTGGACTGGAGACCGGGTGCCACTGGTGGAAGGCGTGCGCCCCGCCGACCCACACCAGTTCCACCCCGTGATGGCGCAGATGCTGGGCGAAGTCGGTGTCCTCCCCGCCGTAGCCCACGTACTTCTCGTCGAAACCGCCGAAGCGTCGGCGCAGCTGACGCCAGGTTCCGGCGGTCAAGGCGAAGGACAGGGACCAGAACAGCTCGTACTCCGCATCCCCCGCCTGCCGGACCTCGCCCTCCGACGGGCAGGGCCGGGCGGGATGCGGATTGGTCAGGCCTGCCAGCGCCACCGGATCGAGCAGGTCGCCGGGGGCCACGGGGCGGGGCAGGTAGGTGACGGGGCCGGAGGACACCGAGGCGGGGTGGCGTTCCAGGCCCAGCAGGTAGTACCGGACGAGGTCGGGCCCGGGGACGCAGTCGGCGTCGAGGAAGATGACGGGGTGATTGTCGGCGACGCCCGCGGCCGCCGTGTCGCCGGCGGCATTGCGGGCGGCGGCCAGGGGCCAGCGCTCCCGGGAATCATCCCCGGTCCGGGTGCCCAGCGGCACCACGGTGGAGGTGGGCAACCCCTCCTGCAGAACCCCCGCATCGTTGAGGGCGACCACGACATGTCGGGCGCCGGGTGCCCAGCGGTGCAGGGCTGCGGCCTGGTTGCGCACGTGAGCCAACCGGTTGGCGTCGCACAACGTCACCACGGTCAGCTCAGGCGTCTTTGATTCCGGCGCGGTCACTGCGACCATCCCGCTTCCTGCGCGACGGTGACCAGGACGTTCGCTGCCCGGGCCGCCGCACCGGAGGTTTGCCACCGTTCCCACGCGCTGGGCCGGGTGCGGGCCTGTTCCAGCAGAACCGGCCACTGCTCCGGGGTGGGGAATTCGTCGAGCACGGTCGCCAATCCCGATTTTTCGATGATGTCGGCGGTGACGTGCTGTTCGTCGAAGGGCCGGGCCTGGGGCAACAGGATCGCCGGCACGTCTGCGCACGCGATGTCCGCCACCGAATTCTGCCCGGCGGCGGCGACCACGACGTCGGCCGCCCGCAGGTAGGGGAAGGGATCGTCGACCCGGTTCCGCCCACCGAGGACGAGGAAGCGGTGGTCGGGGCAGGCGCGGGCCACCTCCTCCCAGTCCGTGGGATCCCATTCGCTGCCGCCCTGACCGGTGAGGACCACGACCAGGGGACCGTCACCGGACGGGAACTGCACCCCGGCATGCTGCGCCGGGGCGTGGTCAGCGCGACCGTCGAAACGGGTGATGCCTCCGACCGGGTGGACGCGGCCGGCCACCCCGGCCAGGGAGGGGGGCACGGGAACCCAGTCCGGCCAGGCGGCGATCAGGGCCGCGGCCTGGTGGTAGCCCAGCTGGTGGGCGGGGTCGTCCCGGCGGCCCGGCATGGCGATGCCCACCACCGGTACCCCCATCAGGCGGGCGAGCAGGGACACCTCCACTGAGACGTCCACGTACATCACCGCCGGGCGGTGGCGGGCGATCCACTCGGCGATCATCCCCATCCGCCCGGTCAACCCGGACCGATGCAACGGCACGTAGTGCAGGGTGCCGTGGGCGTCAACGTCACGGTCCGGTTCGGTGGCCGGGTCATCCGCGGTGTCCAGCGGCAGGGGGACGTCGGCGCCCGGCGCGCTGGAGAGGATGCGGGCCGGGTGACCGAGTTCGGCCAGGTGCTCGGCGATGGTGCGGCAGCGGTGCAGATGGCCGCTGCCGTGGTGGTGGGCGTAGATTCCGATCATCGCGTCAGCACCTGCGAGTACAGGTCAATGTAGCGGTGGACGAACTGGGACAGGCCGTGGTTCTCGACGGCCCATTCCCGTGCCAGGGACCGGTCGGTCCCGGCCGCCTGGACCACCGCCCGGGCGAGCCCCGCGACGTCCCCCTGTTCGGCCAGCACCGCCGGCGAGTCGGCGAGCATCTCGCCCAGCCCGCCGCGGCGGAAGGCGGCGACCGGGGTGCCGCATGCCATCGCCTCGACGGCCACCAGCCCGAAGGGTTCCTCCCACTCGGGGCTGACCACGCACACCCGGGAACGGCCGACCAGGTTGGCCAGCTGGGCGTGGGTGAGCTCGCCGGCCCAGGTGGCCCGGGAAGCGGTGAGGCGGGGGACGATCTCCGTGTTGAAGTAGCGACGGTCGCCGGCCCGGCCCGCGATGACCAGGGGTATGCCGGCCATCCGGCAGGCGTCCATGGCCAGGTGCAGTCCCTTTTCCGGCACGATGCGACCGAACCAGACGGCGTTGACGCCACCCGGCCCCATCCGCCACCGCCCGCAGTCCACGCCGTTGGGAACCAGCTCCACCGGACCGGGCAGGACCCAGTCCTCGGCGGTGGCGTGGCTGACGGCCACGAACCGTCCGGCCGCCTCACCGGCCTCGGTGATGGCCTGCTGCATGTCCGGCAGCGCGGGCGTGTGCAGCGTGGTCAACAGGGGCAGCGGCTGCGTGGGGTGGAACAGGCCCGGATGGAGGCTGTTGTTGTGGACGATGTCGTAGTTACCGGCCGACAGGTGGTGGAAGAGGCGGGCGAAGGCGAGATCCTCGATCTCACGTCCCCCGGGCGGATAACCGGTGTCGGTGGCCTCGTCCTCGCGCCCGCGCCAATCCACCCCGGGCAGTTCCATGCTCCTGACGTGGCCCTCGGAACCGCGGGCGGCGTAGAAGTCCACGTGGTGGCCCTGACCCCGCAACGCCTGGACGAGGGTCTGGCAGAAGGCCTCCAACCCGCCCGCGAAGGGCTCCCGGATCGGATAGCGAGCCGGAGCCACCAGCGCGATCCGTAACCGGGGCAGGGTGCGTGTCGTCGTGAGGGTGCTCATCAGGCGACTCCCCCGTAGATCCGTCGGTGGCGGTCGATGACCGACTCCAGCTGCCCCACCCGGTCCCCCTGGTAGGGAATCGGCCCATCCTGCAGCAGCTGCAGGACCGCGCGGGCGGCGCTCTCAGGGTCACCGGTGCGGTAGGAGCCGACTGCGGCCGGGTCGTCGGCCTGGGAGAGGTAGCACCCACAGTCCGGGGCGGCGACGGAAACACCCAGGTCGCGGCACATCTCCAGCCAACCGGAATGGGTGCCGCGGGTATACGGCAGAAGAACGACGCCACAGTCGGCCACCGCGGAGTAGAGGTCCGCGTCGGCCAGGGGCGGGTGCAGGCGCAGCTCGAGGCGGCCGTCGGCGGCGGCGTCGGCCAGGGCCCGGCCCAGGTCGCTGTCCGCGCGGTCGTCGTGGAGGTGGATCCGCAGCAGGGCGCCGTCGGCGGTCACCGCGTCCGCCAGGCGGAGGTGGAACCCCGGTTCGGCGACGGTGTTCGCCCGCAGGGACTTGAGGAAGACCCCCACCACGCGCGAGGCGGCGCTGCGGTGCGTGACAACGGCCGCGGGGTCGACGACCACGCGGGGATGCGGGACCACTTCCGCGGACACGCCGTAATCGGCCTCGATGCGTCGGCGGGCCTCCTCCGTGAGGGTGAGCACCACCTGCGCGCCCTCACAGAGCACCGCCAGCTGGCGGTGGAAATCCGTCTGATCGGCCAGGTGGGGATTGTCCAGATCGTGGACCGTCAGGACCAGGGGGATCCCCAACCGCGCGAGGGCGTCGAGAAAGGCCCGGGTCTGCGTCAGGCTCAGGTGCTCGAAACCGAAGTGCAGGTGCACGACGTCGACGGCGTCGACCGCGTCGGCGTGGGCGGGATCGGACCACCAGGCGGCGTCGAGCAGGGGGTGCGGCCACCACCGGTCGGGATGGGCGGGGTCGACGACCGGGTCGGGCGGGAAGTGGACCTCCCCCGGCCGGATGGTCGCGGGATAGACGTGTCCCGCGGGGATGGACACCACCGTGAGCTCGCGCTTCTCCGATCTGCCTGGGCCCTGCTTCATCTGCACCTCCGTGACGTGGCTTTTGACGGGGCCACGCAGCACCCGTAGATCTATCGAAGCAAGTATAAGTGTGTTTAATGCCAGTATCAGGTTTCGTGCCTACTGATAAGTTGGCGGCATGAGCAACGGGAACGATCACGCCGCGGACATCGATGGACGCACCCGCCACTACGGACGGTTCTACGGCCTCGAGGACCCGGACCCCGGGGAGGAAACCGGGCCGTTCGTCACGGTCGTGGGCAACTGCCAGGGCGAGTCACTGCGCCTGCTGCTGGCCTCCACCGGTCGGGTGGCCTCCTTCCGCATCCCTCCGGTCCATGAATGGGTGGCCGCCGATCTGCCCCACCTCGAGGCCCTGCTGGCCCGCACCGACGTCCTGGTGACCCAGCCGGTGCACGACGGCTACCGGGACCTGCCCATCGGCACCGCTCAGCTCAGTCGTCTGTTGCCCGGCTCCGCCCAGGTCATCCGGTATCCGGTCCTGCGCTACGACGGCCTGTTCCCCTACCACGCCATCGTGCGCCCGCCCTCCGAGCCGTCGCTGGATCCGCCGGTGGTGCCCTACCACGACCTGCGTATCCTCGTCGCCGCGCACCGGGGTCTCGACGCCCCCGCCCAGCCGACGGCCGATGCCACGGCCCTGCGCGCCGCTGCGGCGATGTCGGTCGATCAGCTCCGCCAGCGCGAGAACCGTCACCACACGGTGGTGGTCTCCGATGCCCTCGAGGCGGCCCCCGCCTGGCACACGCTCAACCACCCCGACAACGCGACCCTGGCGGTGGCCGCACGCCGCGTCCTCGAGCGCATGGAGGAGCTCGGCCTGTGCGAACCCGGCGGCCAGGTCACCCCGCCCGCCGACCGGGAAATGCTCGGTGGGTTCTCCGCCCCCGTCGACCCGGCCGCCGCGGAGGCTCTCGGCGTCCCGGAGAAGGCCGTGGGGCGCGAGGACTGGCGCGACGGAGGCGCCGTCATCCCGGCCGCGACCATCCTCGAGGCCCAGCTGGAGTTCTACCGCCGACACCCGGAGATCGTCACCGCCGGCCTGCGCCGCCACGCCGACCGCATCAGGGCCCTGGGTCTGGACGGATGATGAGCACGCCCGTCACCCACCTGATCGCCGGACCCGACCACCACGGCGTCACCGCCTACGCCCTGCGGCTGGCGGAACAGACCGGGGGCGCCGTGTTGCGCGTGGGCCGCGACGGCCCGGTCACCGACGCGGAACTCGCGGATCTGACCACCCCACCGGGACCCGTCCACGCCACCTTCACCGACCACCTCTGGGGCACGGACCCGGATGACGCCGCCGCGCGTGTGCTCGGTCTGCGCACCGACCGGTTGGGGCATCCCCGCCAGGTCAGCGTGAGCCTGCACGACATCCCCCAACCGCAGGAGGGCGAGGACCGCTTCGCCCGGCGCGCACGCGCCTACCGCCGGCTGGTGGACGGCGTGGATCTGGCGGTGACCAACTCCCGACATGAGGCGGCCTTCTTCGACGGCGTCGGCGGTGCCCTGGTCGAGGTCATCCACCTGCCGCTGCCCGCCCCACCCGGGGACGTCGGCGACGTCGGCGGTGCTGGTCCCACCCCGTTGGTGGGCATGCTCGGTTTCATCTATCCCGGCAAGGGCCACGACGAGATCATCCGCTCCCTCGCGGGAACCGGGTTGCCGTTGCAGGCCCTCGGCGGTTTCTCCGCCGGTCACGAGAACATGGCGCAACAGCTGGGTGGGCTGGCCGCCGACCACGGGGTGGAGTTCTCCGCCACCGGTTACCTGCCCGAGGAGGATCTGCATCAGCGGATGCGCCGGGTGGGCGTGCCGGTGTGCGCCCACCGCCACTACTCCGCCTCCGGCTCCCTGATGGAATGGTTGGCCCTGGGCCGCAGGGTCCTGGTCAGCGACAGCCCCTACACCCGCGAAATGGCGCAGCTGTGGCCGGAACACGTGGTCATCGTGGCCGAGGGAGAGTGGACCGCGGCGATCCGGCGGGCCGCCGCCACCCCGGGTTTCGCCGACCCGCTCCCCCTGGACCGCGCCTGGGGCTGGAAGGACGTCGCCACGCGCTGGCGGCAGCTGTGGCGGGAGATGTGGCCCGGGGTCAGCGTGATCATCCCCTACTACGAGAACCCGCAGGGTCTGGCGGCCATCATCACGGCCCTGGGTGAACAGGACTATCCCGGACCGGTGGAGCTGGTGATCGCCGACGACGGTTCCCCCACCCCACCGTCCGTGCCCGATGATGCTCCGCTGCCGATGACCGTGGTGCGTCAGGAGGACCTCGGCTTCCGCGCGGCCGCCGCCCGCAACCTGGGCGCCGCGCACGCCACCCATCCCGTGCTGGCCTTCCTCGACGGGGACACCGTGCCGCAACCCGGTTATCTGCGGGCGGTGGCCCACCGGGTCGCCGCCGACCCCAGGGCGGTGGTCGTCGGCACCCGCCTGCACCACACCGGCCAGGGGGAGCCTGCGGAACCGGAATGGCTGCGCCAGGCATGGGAACAGACCTCCCACCTCGCGAAGGCGGACGAGTTGAGTTGGCGCTTCATCATCAGCGCGGTGCTGACGTGCGGCGCCGGATTCTTCCGCCGCATCAACGGCTTCGACACCAGCCTGGTCGGCTACGGCGGGGAGGACTGGGACCTCGGCTTCCGCGCCTGGCGCGCCGGGGCCCGCCTGGTCCATGAACCGGACGCCGTGGCGCTTCACGACGGGCCTGACTGGGCGGGGAGGATAGCCGACCCGGCTGCGGGCGTGCGGCAGAAGAACGCCGAGTCCCTCGCCCTCGCCTCCCGCATCACGCACCCCGCGGCCCGCCCACCGGGCGTCCGCTTCCCCACCGCCGACATCGCGGTCGAGGTAGCCGATGAACTCGCCACGCCTGACGACGCCCCCGGGCTGCTGGAGGCACTCATCTGCGCCTGGGTGGACGCCGGTGACGTGACCGTCGATCTGACCGGGATGCACGTCCTGCCGGAAGGGTTCGGAACTGGACTCTTCGCAGCTGAACCCCGCGTGCGGCTGCCCGGCCAGGTGGCCCAGAACCCGGTGGGGACACCCCGGCTGCATGTCACGCTCAACCGCGCGGTGTGCCCGCCCGGCCGGCTGGAATTGTCGGCGGTGGTCGAGGAGGTCTGCGCCCGGGGCGGACGGGTGGTGCTGCTGGATGACTCAGGCCGCCGACCGCTGGCCCACGTGCTCACCCGGCGGCGAATCTCCCTCGAGCAGGCCGGGGCGCTGGGTTCCGAGCCGGTGGAGATCACCGTGGACTGGCCGGTGTTGGAAGGGCCTCAACGCCTGGAACGCCACTTTGCGGGCTGGTGACGCTCCGGAGCGTCCTGATTTCAATGGGGTTCATGTTTCAGGGATCATGGAGGTGACCGCGCCGAGAGAAGGGGCCCTTCGATGAACAGCAGTAGCGAGGTGGGCAAGTCCCCGCGCAACCGTGGAAGGGACATGGCCTACGACAGCGTCCAGGGCCGCCCGGAACCGGATTTCGTCCTCGACCCCTTCCACCGCGCGCTGCGGGCCATCAGCGTGGCCGCCGCCGTATTCCTTCCCGCCGCCTTCCTGATCTGGGCGATTGACCTGGATCAGCCCCTGCCGATGCAGTATTCGTTCAGCGGGGAGGTCAGCCGGGAGGGGTCACCGACCGAGGCCGTCATGGGCCTGGGCCTGCTGGGTTCTGTCACGGTGGGCATCGCAGTGTTGACCCGCTACCCCCAGGCCTTCAACTTCCCGTTCGGGATCTCCGGGGACACCGTGCAGCTGCAGTACCGCAACGCCGTGCAGATGCTGATCTGGATGGCCGCCGGCATGGCGCTGATCATGGTCGCCATGTTCGGCAACTGGCTCGGTTTCCTGCCCATCGGCGTGGTCGCGGCGCCCCTCGCCGTGCTCGGGATCTCCCTCGTCTTCTTCTTCACCCGGATGGCCAGGATCCGCTGACCAGCTCAACGCCGCGCACCCCGCCGACCACCGTGTCTCCCTGCGGTTATACTTGCCCGGCCGGGTGAGACCAACAACAGCCGAGAACTGACCGGCCCGCGGGACCACCGCGCACCTCGGCCGCCGGGACCAGACAGGAGCCGTGGATGAACCGGGATTTCTTCGAGCTGCTGTATGCGGGTGACTCCGACCCCTGGAAACTGGAGACCAGTGGCTACGAGACACGGAAATATGCGCTGACCCTCGCCGCGCTGCCCCAGCCCCGCTACCGGCTGGGCTTTGAGCCCGGTTGCTCCGTCGGGGTACTCACCGCTCTGCTCGCCGAGCGCTGTGAGAAGGTCGAGGCGTGGGAGCCGATCGCCCGCCCCCGTCTGCGTTGTCAGAAGAGAATCGAGCGTGCCGGGCTCTCCGAGCGGGTCACCGTCACCGACGGCGTGCTCGGACCCGACGCCGACTTCCCCGCCGCTGATCTGCTCATGCTTTCCGAGGTGCTCTACTACCTCTCCCCCGGGCAGTTGGCCCCCACCCTGGAGGCCCTGTTCGCCGCCGCTGAACCAGGCGCGACGGTCGTCGCGGTGCACTGGCGTTTCCGTGACGACGGGATGCTGATGACCGGCGAGGACGCGCACGCGGAATTACGGGACCCGCGGTACGGATTGCGGCTGATCGGTGGCTGGCGGGAGGAGGAATACGTGATCGACGTCTTCCGTCTGCCCGACGCCTGACCACCTTCCCACCTGATCCCCCGGCCCTGCCCCGGAATGTCGCGTTTCCGCGCGAAGGTGTCCGGACAGGGCGTAAAAATCGCCTTCGCGGCAACTCCGCGTGGATCTGCGACGCGGGTTCGGGCGACAAGAGCGAAACCGCCGCCCCGCACCGCATTCACGGTGCCGGGCGGCGGTTCCAGGTGTCACGGGTTCTGGCCGTGCTACTCCTCGGGCAGGGCGGGTGCGATGCCGGTGCGCTCATAGTCGGAGATGATGTCGATGCGGCGCTGGTGGCGATCCGCGCGAGACCACTCCTGGTTCAGGAAGGCGTCGACGATCGCGATGGCCTCCTCCTCGGAGTGCATGCGGCCGCCCAGCCCGATCAGCTGGGCGTTGTTGTGCTCACGGGCCAGGCGGGCGGTCTCCGGGGACCAGGCGAGGGCGCAGCGGGCGCCCTCGACCTTGTTCGCGGCGATCTGCTCGCCGTTGCCGGAACCGCCGAGGACGATACCGAGGGAACCGGGATCGTTGACGGTGCGGCTGGCGGCCTCGATGCAGAAGGCCGGATAGTCGTCCTCTGCATCGTAGGTGTGGGCCCCGCAGTCGATGACTTCGTGGCCCTGCTTGGTCAGGTGGTCGGAGATGACGTTCTTCATCTCGAACCCGGCATGATCTGCTCCTAGGTAAACGCGCATGGTTCAGATCCTATCGGAGTGCCTGTCAACCGGTTCACACCTCACGCATTCTCCCGCGCGCGGGCGAGTTCCCAGCGCAGCTGAGCCTCGGACGGCGACTGCACCGGGATGAACGCGGCCTCCCGGAAACGGCGCGAGGCCGGGGAGGACTTGGCGTAACCGGCGCCGCCGGCGACCCGCACCTCGAGGTTGGCGGACTGGACTGCGGCTTCGGCGGCGTCGAGACGCAGCTCGAGCAGCTCAGTCGGGGCGACCTTCTCACCGGAGTCCAGGCGGGCGATGATCTCCTCCTGGCGGCGGACGATCCCGGCGTTGTTCTCCGTGGCCTTCGCGACATCGTCGCTGAAGGTCGCGTTGACGCCGTGCAGACGGGTGCCGGCGGCCGCGGCGGATGCCTCGGCCACGCCGATGCACTCGGAGACCTGCAGCAGCGAGAAGTAGGGGCGCACCCCCGCCATGAAGGACTCGAAGTCCTCGGTCAGCACCTGGGCAGCGGGCACGTGGACGTTCTCGAAGGTCACCCAGGCCGACGCGGTGGCGTTGAGCCCCAGCAGGCCGAAGGGCCTGCCGAAGCCCATGCCCTCGTGGCCGGCCTCCACCACGAAGAGGAGACGGTGGCCGTCGGCGGTCTTCGCACCGGAGACCAGCACCGCGTCGTCGTAGAGGTTGGAGGCCCAGTTCAGCTTGCCGTTGATGACGTACCCGTCACCGTCGTCCGTCTTCACCGCGGTGAGGTCGATCTCGCCGCAGCCGACGAACTCCTTGAAGGGGCCGGCCATGCCCGAAACGCCGGGGCGTCCCCCACTGCGCAGCTCCCCGGCGAGCTCCAGGGCACGGTCGGTGCCGGAGTTCTCCAGGTACTGCTGGGTCACCCGGTCGGCCCAGACCGTGAAACCCGCGGAGAGGTCCTCCGCGGAGATCTCACGGATGAGGCGTGCGGTGTCCAGCAGACCGCGGCCGAGCAGGCCCGCCTCCCCGAGCAGGGGCAGGACATAGCGGGCGTCCTTCTCCCCCTTGTCCACCGCCTTGGCGTTCTCGGCGATGGTGGCGCGCAGCTCGGGATCGAGGATCAGCGGCGGGGTGGTGGACACGGGTGCGGTCATGGGTGCGGGGCCTTCCAGGTGATCGGGGGTTGTGCGGTGCCGGTCAGGACAGCTAGACCAGCTCGGAGGTCAGGTTGGCCGGGCGGGTGTAGGTGTTGACCACCGGCGACCACTTGACGGCGTCCTTCTGGATCTGGTCCAGGGTCTCGCGGTCGGCGTCGCCCTCCAGCTCGATCTTGACGCGGACGTCGGAGACGCCGGGGCGCTTGTCCTCGGCCAGGTCGCCCACGCCCCAGGTCGGGGAGATGTCGATGTCCGACTCGATGTCGATGCCGATCTTGGTCAGGGTCACGCCACGGTTGGTGGCGATGGCCTGGATGCCGACGGAGATGCAGGCGGCGAGGCCGGCTTGGGCGACCTCGGTCGGGTTGGCCGCGGCGTCGTCACCGAGCAGCTTCTCCGGCTCGCCGACGAGGATCTTGTGGCCGCGGACCTCGGTCCAGTTGCGGAACAGGCCGTCAGCCTCGGTGCGGGTGCGGATCTTCTTCTTGCCGCCCTCCGGGCTGTCGATGTTCTTCTGGGCCAGGTCCTTGAGGGCCTGTGCGTCGATCGGCTCGAGCGGTTCGCCGGCCTTGTGGTTGGGGGTGAGGTCAGACATGTCCCACAGCTCCTTTGAAATGATGTTTGAGGGTTCGTGCCCGAGATTAACACGAAGTGGAATTAAATGAACAGTCTTGTCTAGTACTTGTGGGGGAAGCGGTTCGGCAGTTTGGCCGCCCTCTCCCACGCCCTTCAGAAACCTGCCCGCGACCAGCGGCAACATGAGCTTCCGTGCCTCTCCTGCACGGTTCTCGCCGATCAGGCGGAGCCACGTGGACACCGGCGGCTCGGCTCAGTTATAGTCGCCGAACGTATGTGAGACAGACCGGTCTACAATGGCAGACCAAGCGTTTCACCCCACGTGCCCGCCCCACCGCGCAGAACGAGGTTCCCACCCCCATGCATCACCACCCCAGGCAGCCCTCCGGGCCGTTGCGGAGGCAGTTGTCCCGGCGCGGCCTCCTGCGCGCGGCGGGCCTGGCCGCCGCCGGCGCCGCCCTCGGCGGGACCGTGGCCTGTTCCCCCACCTCAACCTCCGCCGACGGGAAACCAACCGGCCCCCTGACGATGGGGTTCGTCCCCATCGCCTGTTCCGCGCCGGTGGTCATGGCGGACGCGGAAGGGTTGTTCGCCGCCCACGGCGTCGAGGTGCAGCTGAAGAAGTACGCGGGCTGGGCGGACCTGTGGACCGCCTACGCCACCGGCGAGTTGGACGTGGCGCACATGCTCTCCCCCATGCCCGCAGCCATCGACTCCGGTGCGACGAATGCGACGCGGGCCACCGAGCTCAGCTTCACCCAGAACACCAACGGTCAGGCCCTGACCCTGGCCGCCGAACATCACCCACGCGTGCGCAGCGCGGCCGATATGCGGGGCATGATCCTCGGCATCCCCTTCGAGTATTCGGTGCACGCCCTGCTGTTGCGCGATTTCCTCGCCGCCGGCGGGGTTGACCCGGTCGCGGAGGTCGAGCTGCGCCTGCTGCGTCCGGCCGACATGATCGCCCAGCTGGAGGTCGGCGGCATCGACGGGTTCATCGGCCCCGAGCCCTTCAACCAGCGGGCGCTGCAGTCGGGCGCCGGCCGTATCTTCACCCTGACCAAGACCCTGTGGGACCGCCACCCCTGCTGCTCCGTCGCCATGGCCAAGGACTGGCGGGCTCAGCACCCCGACGCGGCGCAGGGCGTGATCGCCGCGCTCACGGAAGCCGCGGCGATCGCCGACGATCCCGCCCAGACCGGGCACGTCGCCCCGATCCTGGCCCAGGAGAAGTACCTCAACCAACAGGAGGGGCTCATCCGCCCCGGCCTGGAGGGGAAGTACCTCACCTGGGACGGCGAGGAGACCGTCGACCCGGAGCTGATGTCCTTCGGTGATCCCACGGACGTCACCGCGATCACGTGGATGACCACGCAGATCGCCCGTTGGGGCCTCGGCGGCGACGCCCTGACCATGGACGACGCCACCCTCATCGACGCCAGCTACTCCGTGCTGCCCGACGATGTCCCCCGCACCGGAACCCCCGTGATGATCAACGGACTCCGGTTCGATCCCGCCCATCCCACCGCCGGCTACGTGGAGGCCTGACAGACGATGAAGACCACCCCCAGACCCGTCAACTCGGTCATTCTCGGCCTGTTGATCTTCGCCGCATTCATCGGCGTGTGGCAGCTGGCCGCCTCCGCCGGCTGGCTCAGCGACCTCGCGCCGACGCCGACCCGCACGTTCAACCGCGGCGTCGAGATCCTCTCCGACCCCTTCTACCGTGACGGTCCCGCCAGCGTCGGCATCTTCTGGCACCTGGTGGCCAGTCTGCGGCGCGTGGTGGTCGGCTTCCTGATCGCCATGCTCATCGCCATCCCGCTGGGTTTCCTGCTGGGGGCGAGCACCACCCTGCGCCGGGCCGTCGACCCGCTGGTGCAGATCCTGCGCCCGGTCTCCCCGTTGGCGTGGCTACCGTTGGGGCTCGCGCTGCTGCGGGACGCGGAGAACACCTCGATCTTCGTGATCATCCTCTCCGCCCTGTGGCCCACCCTGGTCAACACGATCGACGCGGTGCACAACATCCACCCCACCCATCTGGACCTGACCGCCACGCTCGGCACACCGTGGTGGCAACGGATCGTCTACGTGTGGTTCCCCTCCGCCCTGCCGGGCATCATCACCGGCATGCGCCTGTCGCTGTCCACATCGTGGCTGGTCATCGTCGCCGCCGAGATGCTCGTCGGTGGCCAGGGCATCGGCTTCTTCGTGTGGAACATGTGGAACCGCCTGGATGTCGACGCCATCGTGGTCGCCATCGTCATCATCGGCCTCACCGGGCTCATCCTCGACCACCTCATCGCCGCTCTGCAGAAGGTTGTCCGCTATGACTAATTCGACCGTCGAGATCGACCAGATCACCAAGTCCTACGGCTCCACCACCGTCATCGGGCCCACGTCGGTGACCATCAACGAGGGTGAGTTCGTTTCCATCCTCGGCCCCTCGGGTTGCGGCAAGTCCACCATCCTGGGCATGATCGCGGGCCTGAACTTCCCCTCCACCGGCACCGTGTCCACCGGTGGCGAGCAGGTCACCGGCCCCGGCCCGGACCGCGGCATGGTCTTCCAACACCATGCGCTGCTGCCCTGGATGACCGCCCGCGGCAACATCGAGTTCGGGCTCAGGTCCGCCCGCCCGGAATACGACAAGGCGCAGCGCCGTGAGATCGCCACCGATTTTCTCGAGCGGGTCGGTCTGACGAACGCCGCCGACCGTCGCCCGGCGCGCTTGTCGGGTGGCATGCAGCAGCGCGTCGGCCTGGCCCGCGCCTTCGCCATCGACCCGGGCATCCTGCTTCTCGACGAGCCGTTCGGCGCCCTCGACGCGCTGACCCGTCGGCAGCTGCAGCTCCAGCTGCTGGAGGTGTGGGAGGCGTCGCGGCGCACCGTCGTCATGGTCACCCACGACGTCGATGAGGCGGTCCTGCTCTCCGACCGGGTGCTGGTCATGGCGCCGAGCCCCGAATCGACGGTCATCGCCGACGTGACCGTGGACCTGCCGCGGCCCCGCTTCAACGAGGCCGATGACCCTGCCATCGAGCAGCGCAGCGCCGAGCTGCGTCACCAGCTGCTGGGGCTGCTGCAACACTGAGCTGCGGAGAAATCACAGAACCCGGGGCCAGTGGCTGGTCCCGGGTTCGTGGTTACCTGCGGTCATCGGCCGCTCATCGACGCCGTGCCGTCTCCGTGGGGGAACTGTCCGTCGAACGGTTGCCGAAGATACGCCACAGCAACCAGATCAACCCCGCGAGGATGAGGACGGGGATGATCTTGAAGATGACCGCCAGTGCGCCGATGAAGGCGCCGATGATCGCCACCGCCGCGGCGATTATTCCGATCGCGCCGCCGAGGAGGGACACCAGCTTATGGTTGCGCCAGCCGTAGTAGGCGGCCGCCCCACCGAGGAGGGCGATGACCGAAGCGATGATCGTGGTTTCCAACATGAGTTCCTTCACCTGCACTGTCTCGACCCGGGGGCCGTTGATTCCGACGCCCGTGGATGAGGCGGGGCCGGGTGGGGACTGGTAGCGGTACTCCTTCCATCGTACCGTTCACGATCCCTGGTGGGGCCCACGGTTTCCAGCGTCTACGTGCCCTTGAGGTTGAGTACCTGGCGCAGTTCGTGGACGATCTCCACGAGGTCGGCGGCGTCCTCCATCACGCGGTCAATCGGTTTGTACGCGTCCGGGATCTCATCGACCCACTCCCGGCCTGGCCGGTAGACGATGCCTTTCATGCGGGCGTCGAGATCCTCCGCCGTGAAGCGCTTCTTCGCCTGGTTACGCGACATGGCACGCCCGGCGCCGTGCGGAGCGGAGTAGAGCGCCTCCTCGTTGCCCTTGCCGCGGGTCACGTAGGAACGCGTGCCCATGGAACCGGGGATCAGACCCGCCTTCCCCTCCGTGGCGTCGATGGCGCCCTTGCGGGTCAGCCACACCTCGCTGCCGTAGAGGTTGATCTTCTCCGTGTAGTTGTGGTGGGTGTTGACCCGTTCCACCTCGATCTCCTCCGGGTCGTCCCCCATCATCCGGGCGAGCTGGGACACGAACCGGTCCATCATCTCCTCGCGGTTGAGCAGAGCGAAGCGCTGCGCCCAGCGCAGGTCCCGCAGGTAGGAGTCGAATTCAGGCGTGCCCTCCAGCAGGTAAGCATGGTCCGGATCGGTCAACCGGATGTCCCCCTTCGCCGACAGGCCCCGGGCGATCGTGATGTGCTTGCGGGCGATCTTGTTGCCCACTCCCCGGCTGCCCGAGTGCAGGAAGCACCACACCCGGTCCCGCTCATCCAGACAGAGCTCTATGAAGTGGTTGCCACCGCCCAGGCTGCCGAGCTGCTCCCGCCACTTCGGGGAATGGCTGAGGTCGACCTTGTCCCGGGTGGCCCGCTTCTCGAGTTCGTCCACCCGCTGCCTGGTGTGGTCGTGGTGGACCTTGCGGTTGTAGTTGCCCGGTGAGAGCGGGATGGCGCGTTCCAGTTCATCCCGCAGACGGGTGAGCTCGATGCGCTCCAGGTCCTGAGCCGCGTAGCGGGTGCGGGCGGCGATCATCCCGCAGTTGTGCACGAACACTCCGGCTGCGAGAGCGAAATTATGATGTTCCTCAACCTGCAGGCAGTACACGTCCGATCGCTCATCCAACCGCTCGATCCGGATCACCTTATGGTTGCTCCCATGCTCGCGTTGCTTCTGCCAGCGCAGCGCAGCCGGGTTCTTGGACACTTCTCCGCTCTCATCACAGGCGCGTGGCGAAGTGTTGAAATTGGTGAGGTGGGGTGCGCCGCGCTGACCATTGCCCGACACCGACTCCGTGAAGTGGTCCGGCCGTTCCTCCAGGTAGGCGGTGATGTTCTGCGTTCCGACCTCCGCCATCCGGGCACGCTTTGCCGGGTCTTCGGATCGCCGCCGAATACCCGCGATTCGCAGCTCCTGGAACTCCGGGGACGAGTTGTTGAAGCTACGGCCCACCTGACGGTGGTACCGGGAGTGCTCCCCCTTCTCCATGATTTCCAGGTTCTCGGGCCGATTATCGAAATAAATGTGGTTCTTGTGGTGCACGACATGATCGGCCGGTACAGGTCCATACGATGCCTCGTACACCATGACGTGCGTTTGACGCGTCTTCCCCTTGCCCGTTCCGGCACTTTCATACCCGTCACGGGTCTGCCATCGCCTGTACAACGGCATCAGGCTGTCGTTGAATCGAAGGTCCTTGGCTTCCCGGTAGGTTCCGTCATTCAGCATGAACTGGTGATCCGGAGTACAGAGGATCTCGTCACCACCGGAGACCGTCACGCGCATCAGTTCCGCGTTTTCCCGGGTCTTCAGCCCTACCGCACGACCGGGAACGATCTCGCGCTCACTGTTGAGCGAATAGACCCAGTATGTGCCACCCTCCTCAGTCATGTCCTTGAGGGTTTTCTGGTGCCCGTCCAGGAGCGGGACCCTGGTGTCCCCGGTGAAACACCCGATGTCAACGCCGACCGCCGCCGGAATCACCGCCCCATCAGTGGGAATGACCGTGCCGACGGCCGAGCCCAGACCGAAGTGTGCGTCAGGCATGAGGGCGACGTGCGGGGTGACGAACGGCAGCTTGGACAGCGCGATCGCCTGCTGGGCGGTGGCGTCGTCGATGATGCTGGCCCACGACAGGACGTGTGGGGCGATGGTGCGAGGGGTCACGGTGGCCTCCTGGACGATGTAGCGACCTGCAGGTTTAATTCCAGGGTAGCCATGTGCGCAGGCGATGGTGGGTGGTCCGGACCCTCGCGGGGTCGGACGCATTCGGGAGTGGCCTTCCCGCGATGTCCGGAAGGGGCGATTCAGGCGAAAAAACTGTGTTCTGAGCGATGGATGAGCCCAAACCGCCCCTTCCGGACGGGCCCCGGCCACGAAAAACCCCCGGCCACCTGTAGAAGCATGACCGGGGGGCTCGGGGCTGGGAAGAACTACTTCTTCACCTGCGGCATCTCGGTGCGGGAGCGCTTGACCTCGAAGAAGTAGGGGTACTCGGCCAGGCGGACCGCCGCGTCGAAGATCTCGCCGGCCTCCTCGCCCTCGGGGACGCGGGTGATCACGGGGCCGAAGAAGGCGGTGTCGCCGAGGTGGAGCACCGGGGTGCCGACCTCGTCGCCGACCGGCTTCATGGTGTCCTCGTGGAACTTGCGCAGCTCGGTGTCCACGTCCTCGGTGTTGGCCACCTCCGCGTAAGAGGCGTCGAGACCGACCTGGTCCAGGGCGCGCTTGATCACGTCGTCATAGGCGCCGAAGCCCTTCTTGCCACCCTCGCCATCGGCGTGGATCAGGGTGCCCATGACGGTGTAGAGATCGCCGACCTTCTCCGGGGCCTCCAGCTTCACCTTGGCGAAAACGCGGGCCGGCCCCCAGGCGGCCTTCATCCCCTCCATGTAGCCCTCGTCCAGGTCGCGACCGTCGTTGAGCACGGCCAGGGACATCGGGACCCACTCGACCTCGATGTCGCGGACCTTCTCCACCTCCTTGATCCAGCGGGAGGTCTGCCACGCGAACGGGCAGATGACGTCAAAACCGAACTTCGCGGACTCAGCCATTGAAAATCTCCTTAATAAGTCAGCCAGGGGATCCTGTCTTTCCCACCTTAGGCGCGGATTAGGCTGGATGCCGTTGTCCTGTGTGCCGTGGCACACTTCCCCCACCTACTAGGAGCCGTCATGACGTCGACCAATCTCACCCGCGACGAGGCCGCCCACCGGTCCCGGCTGCTCGAGGTGGATCACTACGACATCACCCTGGATCTGACCGGGTCCGACACCGAGTTCCTCTCCACCACCGTCGTGCACTTCACGGTCCGGGAGGAGGGCGACACCTTCATCGACCTGCGCGCCCGCCGGGTCGAAGAGGTGCTTCTCGACGGCCGCGACATCCTCCGCCAGGCGCTGACCCTCGGCCCGGAGGGTTACGACGAGAACCACGGCATCGCGCTGACGGGCCTGACCATCGGCCGCCACACGCTGCGGGTGGAGGCCGTGTGCCGTTATTCCCGCACCGGTGAGGGCCTGCACCGGTTCGTCGACCCGGCCGACGGCCGGACCTACCTGTACTCCCAGTTCGAGACCGCCGACGCCAAGCGGGTGTTCACCTGCTTCGACCAGCCGGACCTCAAGGCCACCTACGCGCTGACCGTGAGCACCCCGGACGACTGGAAGGTCATCTCGAACGCCCCGCAGCGCACGGTGCGCCGCGACGGCGTCTCCGTGCACTCCTCCCGGGTCGACACTCCCCTGTCCACCTACCTGATCGCCGTGTGCGCCGGCCCCTACCATGAGGTGCGCGACACCTGGCGCGGGCAGCTGACCCACCACCCGGAGACCCCGGTCGACCAGCCGACCGATCTGGAGGTGCCGCTGGGATTGTTCTGTCGCCAGTCGATCGCCAGGCACCTGGACTCGCGGCGCCTGTTCACCGAGACGAAGCAGGGCTTCGACTTCTTCCACGCCCATTTCGGCATGGCCTACCCCTTCGGCAAGTACGACCAGGTGTTCTGCCCCGAGTACAACATGGGGGCGATGGAGAACGCCGGCTGTGTGACCATCCGCGACGAGTACGTCTTCACCTCCCAGGCCACGCACTACAAGTACGAGCGTCGCGCCGAGACGATCCTGCACGAGCTGGCGCACATGTGGTTCGGCGACCTGGTGACCATGGAGTGGTGGGACGACCTGTG
>CAYSIP010000006.1:0-30067 GCA_964431055.1 uncultured Corynebacterium sp.
ATCACCCGCCTGCCGGTGCGCTACACCTTCAACAACCGCTACTTCAACGACACCTATGAGGGGCTGCCCGTCGACGGTTACGCCGCCTGGTTGGAGCGCATGGCCGACCATGAGCTCATCGAGGTCCGCCTCGACACCGACTGGTTCGAGGTGCGTGACGACGTCCGCGCCACTTCACCCGGGGCGCCGGTGGTCTACACCGGTCCGCTGGACCGCTATTTCGACTACTCGGAGGGCGAGCTCGGTTGGCGCACCCTCGACTTCGAGACGGAGGTGCTCGACACGGGTGACTTCCAGGGAACCCCGGTGATGAACTACAACGACGCGGACGTCCCGTACACCCGCATCCATGAGTTCCGGCACTTCCACCCGGAGCGGGAGAGCCGCTACCCGGGCGACAAGACCGTGATCATGAAGGAGTACTCCCGCTTCGCCGGGGAGGGCGACGAGCCGTACTACCCGATCAACACCGCCGAGGACCGCGAGATGGTGCTGGCGTACCGCGAACGGGCCGCCGCTGAAACCGCCGATAACAAGGTCTACTTCGGCGGCCGTCTGGGCACCTACCAATACCTGGACATGCACATGGCGATCGCATCCGCGCTGACCATGTTCGACAACAAGCTCGTCGAGGAGCTGTCCTGACTCTGCCGCTCTTCATCGGCCGAAAGGCATGGCTGGGAGAGGGGTCTTCCGCTGGTGACAAAACGGTGGAAAGTTGTTGGGTTGGCGCTGAGGGGGGAGAAGCTTGAATTTCCTCGTGAAGAGCGTTGACTCGGGCTGGTGCCGGGGTAAGGTTAACGCTAGGTAAACAGCAGTGCAACCAAGGGTTTCTACCGCGGGTTCCGGTTGTGCGCCCGCAGGGAAGGCGTGAGCATCATGAGTGACCGTTTCTCCATCGTGCGCGAGGATCTGCACCGTCGTTACGGGCGGGCCTTCGACGCCCGGACGATCGACACCATCCTCGACGAGACCATCGACGAGCACCTCGAATCCTCCCGCATGCAGACGTATCTGCCCGTGTTTGTGGAGCGTGAGGCTGCGGACAAGCTGCGTAAGGTGGCCGCTGACCGGGATCTCAGGCACCTGCGTCGGCAGGAGATCCTCTATGTCGACGAGCGTAATGCCGGCCGTTCCCAGCTGGCTTCCGCGATGACCAACTGGTTGGGGGGAGACGCCGTGGTTTTCCGCTCTGTGGGCCTCAACCCGGTGGGTGGCATCGACCCGAACGTGCTGAAAGTGCTGGCCGAGCGCCGAATCCGTCACGACATGCTGTACCAGAAGGAAATCGTGCCGCGCACCGTGCACCGTTCCGACATCGTCGTGCTGATGGGTGTGGACTCCATCCCCGGCGTGCCCGGGGACCGCTATCTCCACTGGGAGGTCGCCGATCCGGCCGATCAGCCGATCGAGAAGGTCCGGGAAATCGCCGACGACGTGGAGGCTCATGTCCGCACTCTCCTGACGGAGCTGGGGGTCGACGTCCCCCCGGCGGGGTGATGGGGTCGAATGGCACGTATGCGTGCCCGTGGATTCGGAGGGGCCCCGGTGATCGTCGACGGGGCCCCTTCCATGTTCCCGGCATGACATGAACACCGTCGCGAAGATTGACGCCTCCGTCTGGTCCTGGTGGGTGGACCACCGGGTGGAGTCCCTGACTTCCGGCATCGTGGCCCTCACCTCCGTCACCGGTCCGACCATGGTCGCGGTTTATTCGATGATCATCGCCGCGATCGTCGCGGTGAAGACGCGACGGGTCTGGTCTGCTGCCATCCTGCCGGCGGCGGTTCTGACGGCGAATCTGGCCAGTCACGTCCTCAAGGCGACGATCGGGCGGGAACGCCCGCCTGAGGTTCTGCGCCTGGTGGAGGAGACCAACTATGCGATGCCCTCGGGGCATGCGACCGGCCTGGCTGCCTCCGCGATGATCCTCACTCTCTGGCTGGGGCGCGGGGGTGGCGCTCCGGTTCCTGCCCGATGGGTTGTCCCCGGTGTCTGGGTCCTCACGGCGGTGGTCTCTGGGACGCGCCTGTACCTGGGCGTCCACTGGCTCACCGACATCATCGCGGGTCTACTGCTCGGCGCCGTGGTTGCGGTGGTCTCGTGGGCGCTCCTCGCTCGCGTGCGGTGAAGGTGAGAATCGGGTGAGAAGCCGACGTTGATTTCGCCTTCTCATCGTCATTTCATGCCGCTAATCGAGTGTGCGGTGGCGGGATCATCCCCACGTTCATGATCTGTTCATCTTTGGACGAGTTAGGTGAACACCAGAAGATGTCCATTTCCGGGCGAGAGTGTAGGGCCACTTTCTCGTGTCCCGTCCGCTGAACTCGCCAGGCATTCCCATGTACTGCGCAACCGGCTTCGACAAAAGGCCAGGTGAATTTAAAGGTCGAAAACCGCCCCCGCTGGTCACGGGCCTGCTACATCTTTAGTGGCGCCCCTCACTTTTTGTCGCGCGCAACCTCCCCCATTGCGGGGTTGGAAAGAATGGAGCTTGACGAAAACGGCTTGACACGCTCCTTTCCTCATGTAAGGTGAACGTCAGGTTAACAAACGGGGAACTTAGTTAACCGTTGTAACCACAAGACATGAAAAGGTGAGTGATCAAGATGATCAACAACTTCAACAATGTGCGCCAAGACCTTCACAACCGCTTCGGGCATACCCTTGAGGCCGAAATCATTGACGCCATCGTCGACGACGTGATCGCCGAGCACTCCGCCTCTGCCAGGGTGACCGACTTCCTCCCCGTTCTCGTCGCCCGTGACGCGGCAGGGCGGATCAGGGAAGAGCTGAAGTCCCACGGCACCTCCGCGGCTCCGCGCAAGCGGGTCCTCTTCGTCAGCCGCGGCAACGGTTCGCGCGCCAAGCTGGCCGCGTCCTTCGCCAAGCGGTTGAGTGGGGACGGGGTGCTGGCCACTGCGGCCGCCACCCACCCGGAGAACGCCTCCGATCCCCGCATCATTCAGATCCGCGAGGAGCGCGACCTGCCCGCGGTGGCCGTCACTGGCCGCGCCGGCACGGGCCGCACCCTCGACGCCCCCGACGTCATCGTCTACATGGACGCCACTGAGGAGCATGACCTGCCCGGCCTGCGCCAGGTGCAGTGGGACGTTCCCAATCCCAGTGGCCTGACCATGGGTCAGATCCGTGACCTGGCCGATGACCTCGAACTGCGCATCGTGTCCCTGCTGGACACCCTGGGCGTTCCCGTCGTCGCTCGCCGGGAGACCCTCCTGGCGGCATAGCGGCTGCCGGCCACCCTGCCGGAGCCTGCTAGAAGCTGCCGGATCCTCCTCCTCCGGAGAATCCGCCGCCTGAGTAGCTGGTGTTCGCCGCGGATGCGGCGGACTGGGCGGCGACGTCGCTGCTGTGCCAGCTGGTGACCATCATGAACGGCACGAAATTTCCGTAGCCGTATCCCGGACGCCACGAGCTCTCCCAGAGCCGTGGCGTCTCGTGGTCTTCCTCGGTCTTGGTGTCGGATTCGGAGTACATCCGTTCCCTCAGCGCCTCCACGAGGATGCGGTAGTCGCCCAGGAGGTCGGCGTAGTCGTCCATGAATCGCGGGTCGTCGAGTCGCGAGCGCAGCCCCAGAATCCGCTGATCGACGTCGCGCAACCTCTCCTTGAGGTCCGCATCGTCGACCTCCACCGCCGCCGCGAGGGCGTCCTCATGCAGCTCCGTAAGCTGCCGACGGCGGGTCTCCGCGTCCCCGTGCTCCATACGGGCCAGTTCCTCGATGTTCTCCTCCGCGATGCGCAGCCGGGTGACCTTCTCGTGCGCCTCGCCGATGGCCTCCGCTTTTGTGCGGAACTCCTTGTCCTCCGAGTTGGCGCTCAGTCCCTCCAGGGAGTCCATGGTCTCGTGGAGTCCGAGGAAGCCGGTCTTGACCTCCTCCCAGTCGGCGCGCAACCGGTCGTTGGCCAGTGGGGACGTCAGGGAATGGGCGCGGACGTCGATGGCGGTCAGTTCGTTGCCCACCCGCCCGTAGTCACGCTGCACCTCGTCGAACTGTTCGCGGGCGGTGGCAGCCTTCTTCCGGCGCGCGGCCACCGCCACCCCCGCGCCGATGCCACCGCCGACCACCCCGATCCCGCCGACGATGGGGATCCACGCCCAATCGGGGAAGTCGGCGCCTTCGTCGGCCCGTACCTCCGGGTCGGCCGCGGCCTGGGTGCCGCGCAGCAGTCCTGCCGCCCAGTTGCCCTGCCGCAGCGGTTCCCGCATCTCGTCGAGGATGGCGTCCAGGCGACCCTGCCCGTAGATGTCGGTTGCCGCGCACACGTCGTCACCGCAGTACACCCCCATGCGGTTCGGGTCCAGGCCCAGCGCCACGATCAGCTGCCCCGGCGCCCATTTATCGCCTTCCCCGCTGACCAGGTCGGGCCGCTCGGAGCGGGCGAACTCCAGGACGGTGTCGTTCAAGTTGTCGTCGTTCTCGTCGAAGACGACGTAGGTCACCCGCTCCACCTGAGCGGGCAGCTCCAGTCCCACGGTCTCGCTCTCGAGGAATTCCACGTCCCCGGCGGAGAGCTGCCCGGACGGGTCGATCACCTCGACGCCCACCCGCGTCACGACGTCCGCGGGAGCCTGGGCGAGCACGGCGGCGGACTCGGCCTGGGCGAGGGTCCCCGCCACGGTGCCGGGTAATGCGAGGGCGGCGACCGTGGCGGCGCACGCGAAGCCCACTCTGAGCGTGATGTGGTTCACAACCTCGAGCTTAGACGGCGCGGGCGTCGCGTGTACACCCCGGCAATCCGTGGCAGGCCTACTACCCTTGACCCGGAAGAGCGCCCAGCGGGGCGCATCACCTGAGGAGTCGTCGAAAGGCAGTGTTCAGCAACGTGAACGACACCGACCATCCGTCTGCCGACAGCCGGGCTGTCGAGCAGCTACAGCGGATCCTGCTGCCCAGCCGCGGCGAACCGCATGATGTCCGCATGCTCTACCTGATTGAGGCGGAGCAGAACAAGGAGCGCCTGACCTGGTCCGATCGCTTCACGGTCACTCTCCCGGCGCGCAGCGAAGCCAGTTTCCAGACCTATTTCAACGCCTTCCCCGCCAGCTACTGGCGCCGGTGGTCGCAGCTCGACAACGTCATCCTGCACCTGAAGGTCGCCGGCACGGCCAGCGTCGACGTCTACCGCTCCAAGGTCGACGGCACCCGCGTCGCCGTGGACGGATGCCTGGTCACCGACGGGATCGCAGAGTTCGACATCCCGCTGTCCCATTTCGAGGACGGCGGTTGGTTGTGGTTCGACGTGATGTCGGAGACCGAGGCCACCATCACCGACGCCGGTTGGTACGCCGACCGGGTCCCCGGCCCCCAGACCATGCCCGACGGAACACAGGTCGGCCCCTTCGCGGCGCGCGCGACGGTGGGCATCCCCACCTTCAACCGTCCGACGGACGCCGTCGCCGCGCTGCAGGCGCTGGCCTCCGACCCGACCGTCGACGCCGCGATCGACGCCGTGATCATGCCCGACCAGGGCAACCGGCACCCGGCCGACGAGCCCGGTTACGACGAGGCCGTCGCCCACTTCGGGAAGCGTTTCCACGAGTTCCGCCAGGGCAATCTGGGCGGCTCGGGCGGATACTCCCGCATCATGTACGAGTCGCTCGGTGATGGCCCGGCCGGCGCGGCGGAGTCGCCGTACATCCTCTACATGGATGACGACATCGCCATCGAACCGGACTCCATCCTGCGGGCCATCCAGGTCGCCCGCTACGCCAAGACCCCGTTCATCGTCGGCGGCCAGATGCTCAACCTGCAGGAGCGCGCGCAGCTGCGCACCATGGGCGAGATGGTGGGCCGAGACGATTTCATGTGGGGGCCGGCCCCGCACTCGGTCTACGACCATGACTTCGCGGAGCACCCGCTGTCCGACCGCGGGCGCCCCGAGGACGTGAAGGACCCCGACGCCGTCGACTCGAAGGACCTGCACCGGCGCATCGACGTCGACTACAACGGCTGGTGGATGTGCATGTTCCCCCGTGTCGTCGCGGAGCAGATGGGTCAGCCCCTGCCCCTGTTCATCAAGTGGGACGACACCGAATACTCCCTGCGCGCCGGGAAGGCCGGTTTCCCGACCGTCACCTGGCCCGGTGTGGCCATCTGGCACATGGCCTGGACGGACAAGGACGACGCCATCGACTGGCAGGCCTACTTCCACCTGCGTAACCGCCTGATCGTCGCGGCCCTGAACCATGACGGCCCCGTCGACGGCATCATCGCCTCCATGCGCAAGTCCTCCTTCAAGCACCTCATGTGCCTGGAGTACTCGACCCTGGCCATCCAGATCGAGGCGATGAAGGACTTTCTGGCCGGCCCGGACCAGCTTTTCGACGTCCTCGAATCCTCCCTGCCGCGCATCCAGGCCCTCCGCCAGCAGTACCCGGACGCCCAGATCATCCCCTCGGCCTCCCAGCTGCCCGACGCCTCCGGCGCGCCGGGGGTGCCCACCCGCAACATCGGCGGTCGCCTGGCGAAGGTCAAGAAGGTCGCCTGGTTGCTGAAGGGTCTCAGGCACTCCCTGTCGAAGGAGGATCCGCGCCACCACGAGGTGCCGCAGATCAACCTCACCCCGGACGAGGCCCGCTGGTTCTCCCTGTCGCGTCTCGACGGTGCGACCGTGACCACCGCCGGCAACAACGGCGTCGCCTTCCGCAAGCGCAACCGCGCACAGGCGAAGGCGCTGTTGGAGGAGACCCTGGATCTGCAGAAGCAGGTCGCCGAGCGCTTCGACGAGATGCGCACGGCCTACCGCGCAGCCCTGCCCGAGCTGACCAGCCGTGAATCCTGGGGGAGGATCTTTTCGTGACTGAACTGAACCACCTCAGCCGCCGCGAGGTCGAGTTGTTGCTGACCGTGCAGGACGCACTTTTCGACGCCCCCGGGGTGACCGCGGGCGCCCGCACCCTCTCCCACTTCGGGGAGCACTCGTTGGGCTGGCTGGCGCTGGCGGCGGCCGGCGCGGTCGTCGACCAGCCGCGGCGCCGCAAATGGGTGACCCTGGGCGCCTCGGCCTTCACCTCGCATGCGGCCTCCGTGGTGATCAAGCGCATCGTGCGCCGTCGTCGCCCCTTCGATCCCCGGATCCGGATCGGCGTGGGCACCCCCTCCCGCCTGTCCTTCCCCTCCTCGCACTCGACGTCGACCTCGGCGGCGCTGACGTCACTGGCCGATCTGACCGGTTCCAAGCTGCCGTTGGCGGGTATCCCGGTCATGATGATCTCGCGTATGGTGCTGGGGGTGCATTACCCCTCAGACACGCTCGCCGGTGCCCTGCTGGGCGTCGCGACCGCACGTGCCGCCACGAAGATTGAAAGGCAGACCGCGTGACCGAGCAGAAATCCACGATCTTCGGTTCCGAACCACACACCGAAGGCATCGACAACCTCAAGAAGCGCCAGCCGCCCAAGAACCTCGCCGACGGCATGGTCAAGGCCCTGCGTCCCAAGCAGTGGGTCAAGAACGTCCTCGTCGTCGCCGCGCCCCTGGCCGCCGGCACCGAGGCCCTGACCGACCTGCGTACCCTGCTCGACGTCGTCCTGGCCTTCATCGTCTTCTGCCTCGCGGCATCGTCGATCTACCTGGTCAATGACGCCAAGGACGTCGACGCCGACCGCGAGCACCCCACTAAGCGGTTCCGCCCCATCGCCGCCGGCGTTCTGCCGGTCACGCTCGCGTACGTGATGGCCGTGGTCCTCATTATTGCGGCGGTGGGGTTGTCCTTCCTGGCCTCTTCCGGGTCCGGCCTGGCGGTCGTCGTGGCCGTCTACATCGCACTCCAGCTGGGTTACTGCTTCGGTTGGAAGCATCAGCCGGTGATCGACATCGCCCTGGTCTCCTCCGGTTTCATGCTGCGCGCCATGGCCGGCGGCGTCGCCGCGGGCATCAGCCTGTCCCAGTGGTTCCTGCTGGTCGCCGCGTTCGGTTCCCTCTTCATGGCCTCTGGCAAGCGCTACTCCGAGCTGTTGCTCGCCGAACGCACCGGCGCCAAGATCCGCCGCTCCCTGCGCGGTTATACCCCGACCTACCTGCGCTTCGTGTGGACGCTGGCCGCCACGGCCGTCGTCATGTCCTATGCGCTGTGGGGCTTCCAGCTCTCCAGCGCTCACACGGGGGCCGCGGCCATCTGGTACCAGGTCTCCATGGTGCCGTTCACGATCGCCATCCTGCGCTACGCGGCGGACGTCGACCGCGGTGCGGGCGGCGCCCCCGACGAGATCGCACTGTCCGACCGGGTGCTGCAGGCCCTCGCACTGCTGTGGCTGGTGTGCATCGCGCTCGCCGTCTACCTGGTGCCGGCGCTGTAGCCCTGTCCTGAGGCGGCCACTGGTCGTCGTCCCAAGCCCAGAACCCGGTTTTCCGCCAGCTCGAACTGGTGGAAAACCGGGTTCTGGGTTTCCTGGCCTCGCCGGCGGGTTCATCGTCGATCGGGTTTCTCCCACCGCGGCGCGCAGCCACGCGGGATACAACGGGGGCATGATCGATCTGGGGGAGTGTTCAGACCAGCACGGCACCATGGGGCCCGACCGTCGCCCTGATAACATTTTTCCCCATGACCACAGCTGTCCGAGGGGTCCGGCGGTCTGCGCGCGCCCAGATATCGATCACCGCCCTGACGGCGGTCCTCAGCGCACTCGTCGTCGGAATCTTCGCCTTCGCCGGAGGGTGGCAACGCCGGTGGATGTCCGACGACGGGCTCATCGTGCTGCGCACGGTGCGCAACCTGCTGGCCGGCAACGGCCCGGTGTTCAACGTGGGGGAGCGGGTGGAGGCCAACACCTCGACGCTGTGGCAGTACCTCATTTATCTGGTCGCGTTGGTCACCGACGCCCGCCTGGAGGACATCGCCACGTGGTTGGCGCTGCTGTTCACCACGGCGGCGTTGGCGATCTCGGCGTGGGCCACCGCGGGCCTGTACGGGCGTCACCGGGGACTGCTGCTGTTGCCGGCCGGCGGCCTGATCTACCTTGCGTTGCCGCCGGCGCGTGATTTCGCCACCTCGGGCCTGGAGTGGGGGTTGTCCCTGCTGTGGATCGCGGTGCTGTGGTGGTCGCTGGTTGCCTGGGCGCGTCCGCGCGTCACCGGCCGGCATCACGCCGTCGCGACGGACAACATCACCTACTGGCTGGCTTTCTGGTGCGGCCTGTCCTGGCTGGTGCGCCCGGAACTGGCGCTCTACGGCGGGTTGACGGGCATCGTGTTGCTCGTCGCCTCCCGTTCCTGGCGGCAGGTTCTGGGAATCCTGGCGGCGGCGCTGCCGGTGCCGGCCGGCTACCAGATCTTCCGCATGGGTTATTACGGCCTGATCACCCCGCACACGGCGGTGGCGAAGTCGGCGGCGGACAGTGCCTGGGCGGACGGTTGGAACTACGTCCGTGACCTGGCGGATCCGTACCGGTTCTGGTTGGTGCTGGCGCTCGCGCTGGCGATGGCGGCGGTGGCCCTCTGGCGGCTCTCCGCCCCTCCGGCGCCCGTCGAGATGCGACCGGTCCCGAGGGTGGCCGGGTGGCAGGCCCGGCGGATGTGGGTGCGCACGCCCGCAGCGGTCATCACCCTGATCGTGGTGTGCGCGCTGTTGCACATGGTCTACGTCATCCGGGTCGGCGGGGACTTCATGCACGGCCGTATGCTGCTGCTCCCGTTGTTCGCCCTGTTGGCGCCGGTGGCGGTGCTGCCGGTCGTGGACTTCTCGCACACCTCCCGGATTTACGACCTCGCCCTGGTCGTCGGTGCGGCGGGAGTCATGTGGTGGACGGTGGCGACGGTGCTCGGCGGCCACGAGATCGCCGAGGACGAGTATGAGGGGGAGCTGGGCATCGTCGATGAACGGCACTTCTGGACCTACGCCACCCAGCGGGAGGACGGGGATCCGCCGCGGTACGCGGAGGATTTCCGCGCGACACCGGCCATGAACGACTACGTCGAGGTGGTGGACCGCGCCCGGGAGAAGGGGGCCGGCCAGATGCTGATGATCCTGGCCTCCGCGGAACCGGAGACCTACTCCTGGATCACCGTCCCACGTATGGAGCGGGGGTCGGACCTCGAGCTCCTGCCGCCGACGGTCGCGCACGTCAACCTCGGCATGACCAGCATGAACGCCCCGCTCGACGTCCGCGTGCTGGACACCGTCGGTCTGGCGACGCCGCTCGCCGCCCGGCAGCCCCGGGATGAGGACGCCAGGGTGGGCCACGACAAGTGGTTGCCCCCGGAATGGCAGGCCGCGGACACCGCCGCAGAGATCGAAGATCTGCCGGGGTGGGTGGATCAGGAGCAGGCCGCGCTGGCACGGCAGGCGTTGCGCACCCCGGAGTTCACGGAGCTGTTCGCCTCCTACCGCGCGCCGCTGACCTTCGAGCGGTTCATGGACAACATCGCCTTCTCCCTCAGCACCGGACGGACTCTTGAGTTCAGCAACGATCCGGAGGACTATGTCGGGGAAGGTGACGGAACTCTCGGTAATGAGGGGGCGCAGATCGTCTGGCCGGTTTACGCGGAGACGACTACGGGCAGGTGAGCCGCTCCTTTTCTGTTGGGAAACTCCTTATTGTGGCGTTCCGGGCGACTGTCTGGGAGCTGAATTTGTCTCGTTCTGATAACGAATGAATGAGTATTTGGCCACATCGTGGTCTATGCTGTCGGACGAACCGAAAGCCGTCGGCGGTAACGGTCTTCCCGCGATCGTCGATAGTCTCCCAGGATGGGCGGCCTCTCAGGGGCCCACTGAAAACTCAGTGCCTTTTCCTGGGGAATACCGAAGAGCCGAGGAGAACGATGTCCTTAATAGCCGGACTGAATCGCATGAGCCGCCGGATCCTGGTGCTCGTGACCGCATTCGCCGTCGCCGCCGCACTCATGGTGGTCGGAGGGGGAGTGGCGAAGGCCGACAACCGTGGTTGGCTGCGCCCCGACGCCACCGGCAGCTGCGAGTGGGATGCGGTCCAGCACTGGGTCCAGCGCTGCGACGTGTGGTCGCCGTCCACCGGCCACAACATCACCGTCCAGGTCCAGCCCGCCGCCCGCGGCGGCAATGCCGGCCTGTACCTGCTGGATGGCCTGCGCGCGACCAACCGCGCCAATGCCTGGACCGTTGACGTCAACGCCCCGGCCACCTACAACAACTCCAACATCACCCTGGTCATGCCCGTGGGCGGTGCGGGTTCCTTCTACGCCGACTGGCAGGGCCCGGCCACCTACGACCTGAACAATCCCATCACCTACCAGTGGGAGACCTTCCTGACCTCTGAGCTGCCCGGTTACCTGGAGCAGCACTTCGGCGTGGCCCGGAACAACAACTCCATCCTGGGGCTGTCGATGGGTGGCACCGCCGCGCTGAACCTGGCGGCCAAGCACCCGGCCATGTTCCGGCAGGCGCTGTCCTACTCCGGTTACCTGACCGCCACCATGCCGGGCATGCAGACCATGCTGCGTGTCGCGCTGCTGGACGCCGGTGGGTTCAACATCAACGCCATGTACGGCTCGATGCTCAACCCGCGCCGTTACGAGAACGACCCGTTCCTCAACATGGGTGGGTTGCAGGGCAAGGACGTCTACATCTCCGCGGCCTCCGGCCTGTGGGGTCCCGAGGACGCCAACTACCCCATCAACCTCAAGCTCTCCGGCAGCCCGCTGGAGATGCTGGCTCACGTCTCCACCCGCATGTGGGAGGTCAAGGCGCGCGCCGAGGGGCTGAACGTCACCGCGGACTACCCGCCGACGGGCATCCACAACTGGACGCAGTTCGGTTACCAGCTGGACAAGACCAAGCCGCGCGTGCTCGACGTCATGAACGCCTGGTGACGCGCCGGTGAGCAAGGGCCCCGAGGGGTGCGGATCGCATCCCCGGGGCCTTTTGCCGTCCATCCCACCTCCCCGGGCGGGCGCCGGATTTCCCGGCCGGTACGGGGGTGAGCGGTGTGTCGCTTTCCAAACTCTCAAGTTCAACTTAAACTTGAGGCCGTGCTGCGGTGGCACCACCCCCGGCCCCACGCCGGGTAACGCGCTCACCTGCAGAGGCGACAGATATATATGTATAGCGCGGGTCCGACCGGCCCCGGCACACCGACACGGAACACGAGCACAGTGACTGTCGGGACCAGCTCCCGGGGGAGGGGAACCCCCGGGGGTCGGCCCCGCCCACTGCGCGGCCCCGGCCGCTCCGGTTTCCGTCCGGTGGGCGGACCGGTCGCTCCCGGACCCAGCACGAAGAGACCGCACCAGCCCCTGAGAAACCGAGAACCTGAGAGCTAGGACTGACACCATGCGCGACACCGCATCCCCTTCCCCGCAGCGAGCACCCCGGACCCGGCGCACCCGCCGCCCCGCCTGGCTGGCTGCCGCAGCCCTGCCGGCGGCCCTGGCCGTCGGCATGTCCGTCGCCCCCGCAGTCAACGCCCAGAGCTCCCTCCCCGGCTCCTCGCTGAGTGACTCCATCCGCCCGGGTGAGCCGCCGCAGCGCAGCATCCTCAACACCGAGTACCCGGACGTCGAGGGACTTCCCGCGGGCGTGGACATCGACCGTGTCGAGTGGCTGGGCAACCGCCACGTCGCGGTGTGGATCGAGTCCGCCGCCATGCCGGAACAGCTCATGCAGGTTCAGATTCTCCTGGCCCGCGACTGGCACTCCAGCCCCGACCGCACCTTCCCGGAGGTCTGGGCGCTCGACGGTCTGCGCGCCCGCGACGACGAGTCCGGCTGGACCATCGAGACCAACATCGAGCAGTTCTACGCCGACAAGAACGTCAACGTCATCCTCCCGGTCGGTGGTGAGTCCTCCTTCTACGCCGACTGGCAGCGCCCGGACAACGGCAAGAACTACCAGTGGGAGAGCTTCCTGACCCAGGAGCTCGTTCCGATCCTCGACAACGGTTTCCGCTCCAGCCGGGACCGCGCGGTCATGGGCATCTCCATGGGTGGCACCGCCGCGATGAACCTGGCGCAGCGCCACCCCTACCTCTTCGATTTCGTCGGCTCCTTCTCCGGCTACCTGGACACCACCACCACCGGCATGCCCGAGGCCATCACCGCCGCCCAGGTCGACGCCGGCGGCTACCGCTCCGAGGCGATGTGGGGTCCCACCTACTCCCAGGGCTGGATTGATCACGACCCGAAACTGGGCATCGAGGCGATGGAGGGCAAGACCGTCTACGTCTCCGCAGGCTCCGGCCGCGACGACTTCGGCACCCCCGATTCCGTGGCCAACGGCCCCGCCAACCTGGCCGGCCGTGGCCTGGAGGTCATCTCCCGGATGTCCAGCCAGACCTTCGTCGACTACGCCAAGAACGCCAACGTGCCGGTGATCACCCAGTTCCGTCCGTCCGGCGTCCACTCCTGGGAGTACTGGCAGTTCGAGATGACCCAGTCCTGGCCCTACATCGCCAATGCCCTGGCCATCCCGGAAGCGGACCGGGGAGCTGACTGCATGCCCGTCGGCGCCATCGCCGAGGCCACCGCCTCCGGCGTCATCGGCACCTGCGTCAACAACGAGTACGACGTCGCCGACGGCAAGGCCCAGGACTTCCGCAGCGGCACCGCCTACTGGTCCCCGGACACCGGCGCCCAGCCCCTCTTCGGCCGCATCAACGCCCGCTACGCCGAGCTCGGCGGCGCCGCCGGCTGGCTCGGCTTCCCGACCACCGGTGAGCGCACCACCCCCGACGGCGTGGGCCGCTACGTCCACTTCGAGAACGGCTCGATCTACTGGACCGCGGCCACCGGCGCCTACGCCATCCCCCGCGACATGGTCGCCCACTGGGGCACCCAGGGCTGGGAAGGCGGCGAACTGGGCTACCCGGTCGCTGAGGCGCGCGGCGTCGACGGTGGCTTCGTGCAGGAGTTCCAGGGCGGCTATGTCGTGCGCACCCCGGAAGGCGACAACCACTGGGTCCGCGGCCTCATCGCCGACAAGTACGGCGAGCTGAACACCGTGCAGTCCACGCTGGGCTTCCCCACCTCGGACGAGAAGCTCATCCGCGGCGGCGCCTTCCAGGAATTCGAGAACGGCAACATCTACTGGTCGCCGTCCACCGGCGCCCACGTCATCATGTACGGCGCCATCTTCGACGCCTGGGGTGAGCAGCGCTGGGAGCAGGGCCCCTACGGCTTCCCGACCGCCGACCAGACCTCCATCCCCGCCGGCGGCCAGATCGTCGAATTCGAGAACGGCACCATCCGTGAAGTCAACGGACGAATCCAGGAGGATCTGGACTAGTGATGCGACCGGGAAGGACAGGGCTGCTGCTGGCCACCGTGCTGTCGGCCTTCGCGCTGACGGCGTGCGGCAGCGCCACCGTCGAAAACGACCCGGGCACCGACACGAGCGTCGCCCCCCTGGAGCGGGCCCCGCAGTCGACGTCCGAGAACAACGAGGACGACCGCGAAGAGGAGGGTGGCGACCGCGACTCGCAGTCTGCCGCCCAACCCCAACCGCAGGACCAGCGGGCGCAGGAGGTTTCCGAGGTGCCCTCCCCGGAGCCCGAGCGCTCCGAGGAGGACACCGACTTCCTCGACGGCGTCGCGGAGGGCGGCATCGACATCGAGGGCGTCGAGGACCAACTCATCGGCGCGGCGTCCACGGTCTGCCGCCCCGCGGACCAGGGTGAGGGCGAGGGGGCGGCCGTCGCGGAGGTCACCGTGGGAGCCGTCGCCGGACAGCTGCAGGAGCAGGGACGCACCGAACTGGATCAGGAGGATGCCGCCGCGCTGATTGAGAACGAGGCGAGGGCGGCGTACTGCTAAAACAATGAGAAAAACACTCACCGTCCTCGCGGTGCTGCTGATCCTGGCGCTCATCGCCGTCGGGATCGTCCAGTGGCTGCGGACCACCGACGACGGCCTACTGCCGCCGATCGGTGAGCCCCCCGCGCCGACCGCGCCGGAACAGCCGGACTGGTGCCCCGACGTGGAGGTCGTCTCCGCGCCGGGCACCTGGGAGTCCGCCGCGGACGACGATCCGATCAACCCGGTCGCCAACCCCTGGAGCTTCATGCTCTCGGTGACCCAGCCCCTCCAGGAGCGCTACGCCCGCGAGGACGTGAAGGTGTGGACGCTGCCGTACACCGCCCAGTTCCGCAACATCAACTCCCAGCAGGAGATGACCTACGACGAGTCGCGCAACGAGGGTTTCTCCAAACTGGAGGGTGAGCTGCGGTACATGCACGATGAATGCCCGGCCACCGACTACATCCTCGTCGGGTTCTCCCAGGGCGCGGTGATCGTCGGGGACATCGCCAACCAGATCGGGCAGGGTCACGGCGCCGTGCCGGCCGAGCGGATCAGGGGAGTGGCCGTGGTCGCGGACGGACGCCGGGAACCCGGTGTGGGCCAGGTCCCCGGCAACCCGGTCGCCGGCGTCGGCGCCGAGGTCGCCCTCGAGCCGCTCAACCTGCTCGTCCAGCCGATCGTGCCGGGTGCGACCATGCGCGGCCCGCGCCCCGGTGGCTTCGGTGAGCTCAATGACCGCACCTTCGACATCTGCGCCCCGGACGACAGCATCTGCGACGCCCCCCGCGACGTCGGCAATGCACTGGACCGGGCCCGGGCGCTGGTCGCCGCCAACGGGGTGCACGCCCAATACGCCGCCAACCCGAACGTCATCCCCGGCACGACCACCAACGCGTGGCTCGTCGACTGGGCGGTCGACCTGATCGAGCGGGAACCCGCCGGGCCCCTGGACCTACCCCTGGATCTCCCCCTCGATGTAACGGGCCAGTAACGGTGGACAATTAACAGGGGATGGAACCTGCTCTGTTAGGTTGGCAGGTAAAAGTAAGCACGATGCAAGCATGATGACCTCACGTACGTCACCGCCCCGCGGATCCGTGAACCGCGATTGACGGCCACCGCCGGGTGCCCCGGGCCCCGGGCCCGGTCGACGGAGGCCCCCGACTGAAACAAGGAGAAGCATGGACCTGAAAGCGGCGATGAGCCAGTTCTTCAACGAGAAGGGTGAGATCACCCTCGCCCCTCAGCTCACCCTGGCCGGCCTCGCTGAGCTGATGTACCAGGCGGATCTCCAGATGGGCGGCGGTGAACGGCACTGCCTGCGTTTCTGGGATTTCTCCGAGTCCCGTGAGGGCACCCCGGTGGACTACAACCGCACCGAGATCAACACCCGCATCAAGGCCGTGGCCGCCCGCCTGCAGCAGGTCGGCAAGATCGGCGACCGCGTGGCCATCCTGGCCAACAACTCGCCCGAGTACATCTTCGGATTCATCGGCGCCCTGTACGCCGGCATGACCCCGGTCCCGCTCTACGACCCGAACGAACCGGGTCACGCCGACCACCTCACCGCCGTGTTCGCGGACTGTGAGCCGAAGTTCGTGCTCACCAACTCCGGTTCCGCCGCGGCGGTGCGCGAACACTTCGCCGAGGTCCCCTCCCGCCAACGTCCGCGCATCCTGTCCGTGGACTCCCTGCCGGACACCCTGGCCACCTCGTACCAGAACCCGATGACCACCCTGCAGGGCCAGCAGCTGATGGCCTCGGCCACCACCATGCCCGTGGACCAGCCTGCCTTCCTGCAGTACACCTCGGGATCCACCCGCACCCCGGCCGGCGTGCTGCTGACCAACCGCTCCATCCTCACCAACGTGCTGCAGATCTTCACGGCCATCCGCCTGCAGTTCCCGCTGCGCCTGGTCTCCTGGCTGCCGCTGCACCACGACATGGGCATCATCCTCTCCCTCTTCGTGACCATCCTGGGCCTGGACAACGAACTGATGTCCCCGCGCGACTTCATTCAGCAGCCCAAGCGCTGGGTGGATCAGCTCAACCGTCGCGAGTCGGAGGAGGGGGTGAACCTCTACACGGTCGTCCCGAACTTCGCTCTCGAGCTGGCCGTGCGCTACGGCCTGCCGAAGGAGGGGGAGACCCTGGACCTGTCGGCCGTCGACGGCGTGATCATCGGTTCCGAGCCGGTCACCGAGAAGGCGCTGGAGTCCTTTGCCGCGGCCTTCGAGCAGTTCGGCCTGAAGCGCACCACCCTGCGCCCGTCCTTCGGCCTGGCCGAGGCGTCCCTGCTGGTGACCACCCCGCAGGCCCCGGACCGTCCCGTCGTCTCCCACTTCGACCGCGACAAGCTGGCCGGGGGCGTCGCCGAGATCGTCGACAAGGCCTCCGGCAAGGGCGCGGCCTTCGTGTCCAACGGCCAGGTCGTGCGCCCGCAGTTCATGACGATCGTCGACCCGGAGACCCGCGCCGAGCTGCCGGACGGCCGCGTCGGTGAGATGTGGGTCAAGGGCGACAACCTCGCCGCCGGTTACCTCAATCGCGAGGAGGAGACCGCCGAGACCTTCCACAACACGCTCGGCGAGCGTCTGGCCGAAGGCTCCCGCGTGGAGGGTGCCCCGGACGAGAACTGGATGGCCACCGGTGACCTCGTGGTCATCATCGACGGCGAGACCTACATCACCGGCCGCCTGAAGGACCTCATCGTCATCGCGGGCCGCAACCACTACCCGCAGGACATCGAGATCACCGTCGAGGACGCCACCGACCACGTCCGTGCGACCGCCGTCGCGGCCTTCTCCGTCGAAGGTGGCGACGACGACAGCACCGAACAGCTCGTCATCTTCGCCGAACGCGACGACCGCGCCGACGCCGCCGGTGACGCCGCCGCGATCGAGGCCATCCGTGCCGCGGTGACCTCCGCCCACGGCATCACGCCGGCGGAGATCCGCATCATGGACGCCGACGGCATCCCGCGCTCCTCCTCCGGGAAGATCGCCCGCCGCGTGGCACAGAAGGCCTACCTGGCGGAACGGCGCTAGCCGCCCGGCCGGTGGGCACCGCCGTGAGCCCCTTTCCCGCACGCGCCGGGAAAGCGGGCTCACGCCCGTTAACGGGGGGTTGAACCCACCGGTCACGGCACCGGTCCGCACCGCGTGACCTGCGCGATGAAACATAGTGGAAGAATAGGGCGATAGATCCTCGAGCAGTGAAAGTCTGTCCAGGATCGTGCCGTTACCGCTGCCCGACCCCCGCCCGCTCTCCCCGTATCCCGGGGCCGGCGGGCGGAAGGGTGGCCCGAGAATCGTGTGTAAGGATGTAGTCGTCGTATGAGTGAGAGCCAGAGCCCGGCGCCGATGACCGTTGAGCAGCTGCGTGGGTGGCTCCGCGACTGGGTGGCGAACGTCACCGGTCTGCCCGTCGGGGAGATCACCGATGAGAAGCCGATGGAGAATTTCGGCCTGTCGTCCCGGGACGCGGTCGTGCTGTCCGGTGAGCTGGAGAATCTCCTCGGTGTGCCGCTCGACGCCACCATCGCCTACGAGTACCCGACCATCGCGCAGCTGGCGACCCGCCTCGTTGAGGGCGAGCCCGCCAGCCGCGGCAAGTCCCGCACCCGCGGCGCCGGCCGCCGGGTGACGTCAGCCGGCTCCGCCACCCCGGGCGCCCACGACGTCGCGGTCGTCGGCATGGCGGCCCGGTTCCCGGGCGCGGACAACCTGGACGAGTACTGGTCGATGCTGGTGGAGGGCCGCAACGGCACCGGTGATCTGCCGATCGGCCGGTGGAGCGAGTACGCCCACGACGAGATCATGTCGCGGAAGATGGAGGAGCAGAACGTCACCGGCGGTTACCTGTCGGACATCTCCTCCTTCGACGCGGAGTTCTTCGGGTTATCCCCGCTGGAGGCCGCCAACACGGATCCGCAGCAGCGAATCCTGCTGGAGCTGACCTGGGAGGCCCTGGAGAACGCCCATCTGGCGCCCAATGAGCTGCGCGGCGCCCCCGTGGGCGTGTTCATGGGTTCGTCAAACAACGACTACGGCATGCTCATCACCGCCGACCCGGGGGAGGCGCACCCGTACGCCCTGACCGGCACGTCCACCTCCATCGTGGCCAACCGCATCTCCTACGCCTTCGACTTCCGCGGACCCTCGGTCGCCGTGGACACGGCCTGCTCCTCCTCGCTCGTGGCCGTCCACCAGGCGGTGCGCGCCCTGCGGGACGGCGACGCCGACGTCGCGGTCTCGGGTGGCGTGAACATCCTCGCCTCCCCGTTCGTCTCCACCGCCTTCGGCGAGCTCGGCGTGATCAGCCCCACCGGCCACATCCACGCCTTCTCCGACGACGCGGACGGTTTCGTGCGCGCCGACGGCGCCGGCGTCCTGATCCTCAAGCGGGTCGACGACGCGCTGGCCGACGGGGATGAGATCCTCGCCGTGATCAAGGGCTCCGCCGTCAACTCCGACGGCCACTCCAACGGTCTGACCGCCCCCAACCCGGAGGCGCAGATCGACGTGCTCGAGCGCGCCTACGCCGACGCCGGCGTGGACCCGGCCGACGTCGACTACGTCGAGGCCCACGGCACCGGCACCATCCTCGGTGATCCCATCGAGGCCACCGCCCTGGGCGCGGTGCTCGGTGAAAACCGGGAACTCAAGACCCCGACGCTGCTGGGTTCGGTGAAGTCCAATATCGGCCACTCCGAGTCCGCGGCCGGCGCGGCCGGCCTGATCAAGGTCGTGCAGTCCATCGGCCACGGTGTGATCCCGCCGTCCATCAACTTCTCGGATCCCAACCGCTACATCGACTTCGACGCCGAGCGCCTCGAGGTCGTCGAGGATCCGCGCGAATGGCCCGAGTACTCCGGCCGCAAGATCGCCGGCGTCTCCGGCTTCGGCTTCGGCGGCACCAACGCCCACGTGGTGGTCTCGTCCTTCGACGCCGGGGACTACCCGGACGCCACCGTGCGCGTCCGGTCTGCGCAGCTGTCCGACCCGGAGAAACCGAACTCCGTCGTGCTCCCGGTCTCCGGGCTGCTGCCCTCGCGCCGGAAGAAGGCGGCCGCGGTGCTCGCCGATTTCCTGGAGGGACGTGACGACGCCGATCTGGTGCCCGTCGCCCGTTCCCTGGCAGGGCGCAACCACGGCCGCTCCCGGGCGGTCGTGGCCGCCGGTGATATCGCCGAGGCCGTCAAGCGTCTCCGCCAGGTCGCCGAGGGCAAGGTGTCCATGGGCATCGCCGCGGCCGATTCCCCGGCCGCGCTCGGCCCGGTGTTCGTCTACTCCGGTTTCGGTTCCCAGCACCGCAAGATGGTCAAGGACCTCATCGAGTACTCGCCCATGTTCCTCGCCCGCCTGGAGGAACTCGACGCCCGCGTCGAGCACGAGGTCGGCTGGTCCATCCTGGAGATCGTCCGCGAGGACGAGCTGAACTACGACACCGAGACCGCCCAGGTGGCCATCACCGCCATCCAGATCGCCCTGACCGACCTCCTGGCGGCCTTCGGCGCGAAGCCGGCGGCCGTGATGGGCATGTCCATGGGTGAGATCGCCGCCGCATATGCCGCTGGCGGGCTCTCCGCCGGGGACGCCATGCAGATCGCCTGCCACCGCGCCCGCCTGATGGGCGAGGGGGAGAAGTCCCTGGCAGAGGACCAGCAGGGCGCCATGGCCGTGGTGGAGTTGTCCACCGTCGACCTGGAGTCCCTCACCACGGAGCACGAGGAGTACGCCGGCATTGAGCCGGCCGTCTACGCCGGCCCCGGCATGACCACCGTGGGCGGTCCGCGACCGGCGGTCACCGCACTCGTGGAGAAGCTGGAGCAGGAGGGCAAGTTCGCCCGCCTGCTCAACGTCAAGGGCGCCGGTCACACCTCGGCCGTCGAGCCGTTGCTCGGTGAGCTCGCCTTCGAGACCGCCGGGATCACCCCGACGCCGCTGGAGATCCCGCTGTTCTCCTCCGTTGACCCCGGCGTCGTCCACCAGCCGGGTGCGACGATCCACGACACCGATTACTGGCTGCGGATGACGCGCCAGTCCGTGCACTTCCAGGAGGCCACCGAGGCCGCCTTCGCCGCCGGGCACACCACGCTCGTGGAGATCTCCCCGAACCCGGTGGCGCTGATGGGCATGATGAACACCGCGTTCACCGTCGGCCGGGCCGACGCCCAGCTGCTGTACGTGCTCAAGCGCAAGGTCGACACCGTCGAGTCGATCCGCGACCTGCTGGCCAAGCTCTACGTCGCCGGCGCCCCGATCGACTTCTCGCTGGTCCACGGCGACGGAAAGCGGGTGGACGCCCCGCACATCGTGTGGAAGCACCAGCGCTACTGGACCAATGCCCGCCCGTCGAGCAACAAGGTCCCCGCCCTGCCGGGAACCCGGGTCACCCTGCCCGATTCCCGCGTGGCCTTCTCCACCAACGCCGACCAGGTGCCCTCTGCGCTCGCGCTGCTGGAGCTGGCCGCCGAGGCCGTGGAGCCGGGCGCGCAGCTCGTCGCCGCCGAGGAGCACGCCATGCTCCCGCCGAGCGGTGAGATCACCACGGTGGTCAGCAGGGGCATCGGTGGCCTGAGCATCACCGTGTACAAGGTCTCCTCCGAGACGTCGAAGACCACGCTGCTGGCGGAGGCCTTCGCCACCACCCTCCAGCTGAGCGCACCCGCGGGCGTGCCCGGGGTGGCCGCGCCGCAGGCGAACACCGTCGCACCGGCCGCCGACCAGGAGGACAACCTCGTCGTCGAGGCCGTGCGCTGGGACCCGGCCACCGGGGAGAGCGTCGAACAGCGCATGCGCGCCATCGTCTCCGAATCCATGGGTTACGACGTCGATGACCTGCCGGCCGAGCTGCCGCTGATCGACCTCGGCCTGGACTCCCTGATGGGCATGCGCATCAAGAACCGTATCGAGAACGACTTCCAGATCCCGCCGCTGCAGGTACAGGCGCTGCGCGACGCGTCCGTCGCCGACGTGGTGGCCATCGTCGAGGAGGCCGTCGAGGCCCGGTTGGCGGGCGCCGACGCCGGGAAAGAGGCCGCCGGGCCCGCCGCCCCCGCGATGGACGCCTCCATGTCGCCCACCGCGGGCGAGGGCGTGGCGCCCGCCGCCCCTGCCGCGGGCGTCGACAAGCAGCCCGGTCAGGGCGTGGGGGTCGCCCCGCGCGACGCCTCCGAGCGCATGGTCTTCGGCACCTGGGCCACCTTCACCGGTGCCGCCGCCGCGGGCGTGACCAGCCCGCTGTCGAAGGTGACCGACGAGCAGGCGGAGCAGATCGCCGAGCGACTCACCGACCGCTCCGGCATCACCATCACGGCCGATCAGGTGCGCCGGGCCGAGACCCTCGAGCCGCTGGCCGACCTCGTGCGTGAGGGCCTGGAGACCGAGGTGGAGGGAAATATCCGCGTCCTGCGCGCCCGCCCCGAGGGTTCGACCCGGCCGTCGGTGTTCCTGTTCCACCCGGCCGGTGGCTCCTCGGTGGTCTACCAGCCGCTGATGCGCCGCCTGCCCGCGGACGTGCCCGTCTACGGCGTCGAGCGCCTCGAGGGTTCCCTCGACGAGCGCGCCACCGCATACCTACCTGAGATCTGTGAGTACGCCGCCGGTCAACCCGTGATCCTGGGTGGCTGGAGCTTCGGCGGTGCGCTGGCCTTCGAGGTCGCGCACCAGCTGAAGGGCACCGACGTCGAGGTCGCGACGGTGGTCCTGCTGGACACCGTGAAGCCGTCGGAGCCGATCCCGGACACCATGGAGGAGACCAAGGCGCGCTGGCAGCGCTACAGCGACTTCGCGAAGGAGACCTACGGGTTGGAGATCCCGGTGCCCTTCGAGCTGCTGGAGACCGCCGGTGAGGAGGCGTTGCTGGGCATGCTCGAGCAGTTCCTGGCCACCACGGACGCCTCCGAGCACGGCCTGTCCGCCGGCATCCTGGAGCACCAGCGCGCCAGCTTCGTCGACAACCAGATCCTGGGCCGCATGGACCTGACCCGGTGGGAGGACGTCAACGTCCCCGTCATGCTCTTCCGCGCGGAGCGCATGCACGAGGGTGCGATCACGCTGGAGCCGCGCTACGCGACGATTGACCCGGACGGCGGCTGGTCGACTATCGTTGACGAACTGGACATCATCCAGCTCCACGGTGACCACCTGGCCATCGTCGACGAACCCGAGATCGGCACGGTGGGTGCGCACCTGGCCCGCCGCATCGAGGAACTGGACCGCTAGAGCAGAACGAATCGAGTGGTGATCTGTGACTGAGAGCACGACCGCGGCCAAGCTCGCTGACCTGCGGGCCCGCCTGGAAAAGGCGAAGGACCCCGGCAGCGAGCGCGCCCGGAAACGACGTGACGACGCCGGGCGGTCCACCCCCCGCCAGCGCATCGCGCGGTTGCTTGACGACGGCAGCTTCGTCGAGGTGGGCGCGCTCGGCAAGACGCCGGGCGACCCGGACGCCATCTATTCCGACGGTGTCGTCACCGGCTACGGCCGGATCGACGGCCGCCCCGTCTGCGTCTACGCGCACGACAAGTCCGTCTACGGTGGCTCCGTCGGTGTGACCTTCGGCCGCAAGGTCGTCGAGATCATGGACATGGCCATCAAGATCGGCTGCCCCGTGATCGGCATTCAGGACTCCGGTGGCGCCCGCATCCAGGATGCGGTGACATCCCTGGCCATGTACTCCGAGATCTCCCGCCGCCAGCTGCCCCTGTCGGGTTACAGCCCGCAGATCTCCGTCATGCTGGGCAAGTCCGCCGGTGGCGCCGTCTACGCGCCGGTGACCACGGACTTCGTCATCGGCATCGAGGGTGAGACCGAGATGTACGTGACCGGGCCGGCCGTGATCAAGGAGGTCACCGGCGAGGAGATCTCCTCCGCCGAACTGGGTGGCGCCCGTCAGCAGGAGCTCAACGGGAACATCTCCGCGGTCGTCGCCGACGAGGAGGAGGCCTTTGACCTCGTCCGCGACCTGCTGGACCACCTGCCGCTGACCTGCCACGACCCGGCGCCCGTCTTCGGCGCCCCCAGTGACGAGGACGTCGCGGTGACGCCGGGTCTGGACACCTTCATGCCCGACGACACCAACGCCGGCTACGACATGTTGGACCTGCTGGTCCAGCTCGGTGACGACGGGAACCTCGTCGAGATCCAGGAGAACTACGCGCCGAACCTCATCACCGCGTTCGGCCGCGTCGACGGCAAGGCGGTCGGTTTCGTCGCCAACAACCCCATGCACCTCGCCGGCTGCATCGACGCCGACGCCGCAGACAAGGGCGCCCGCTTCATCCGCATCTGCGACGCCTACAACGTGCCCCTGGTCTTCGTGGTGGACACCCCCGGCTACCTGCCCGGCGTCGAACAGGAGAAGGTCGGCCTCATCCACCGCGGTGCGAAGCTCGCCTTCGCGGTGGTGGAGGCGACCGTGCCGAAGGTCTCCCTGATCGTGCGCAAGGCCTACGGCGGCGCATATGCGGTCATGGGCTCCAAGAACCTCACCGGTGACCTCAACCTGGCGTGGCCCACCGCCCAGATCGCCGTCATGGGTTCGGCCGCGGCCGTCGTCATGATCCAGGGCAAGCAGCTCGAGGCGGCCCCGCCGGAGCAGCGCGCCTACCTGAAGAAGGTCTTCATGGACTTCTATGACGAGAACATGACCAGCCCGTACGTGGCCGCCGAGCGCGGCTACCTGGACGCCATGATCCAGCCGAGCGAGACCCGACTGGCGCTGCGCCACGCCCTGCGCCAGTTGGAGACCAAGGACGTGAAGGACCTGCCGAAGAAACACACCATCATGCCGATGTAGGTGCGCTCGGCGATGTAACGCGGACGGCCCCCGTGCGCGATACAACTCAAGTAACTGTCTACAGAGCTCAAAAGGAGCAGCCCCATGCTGAGCATCGCACTGGATCTGAGCGGCGACGTCATCAACTACATCATCATGATCTTCAACATGATCGCCAGCGGAACGTCCTCGTTCTGAGTCGCCTGACGGTGGCGTGATCACGCCACCTGTCGCCCCACCCCGGCCCCGCCTTTCCGGCGGGGCCGGGGTTCTTCTGTGGGGTGGGCCGTCGCGGGCCCGGATTCCCGTGACGCCGCGAGCCGCCGCACGTCAGTGGGGGGAACATTCCTGTCTGCGACAGCACCAACGTCGAGGCCGAGGGCGGACAACCCTCTGACGTGGGGCAGGTTTCTACACCGGTTGTTCCACCTTCGCCGGGCGACGCAACCGGGCCACCCCACGCCAACCGAGCATGAGCAGCCCCGACATCGTCGTGGCCACGATGATGAAGGACCAGTGCGGAATCCCCCCGTTGCGCAGGCTCCAGATCCCGAGGCCGATGACCACGGTGATCAACCAGGCGGTGACCCCCGAGGGCGCCACGCGGACGCCGTCCCAGTTGCGGGCTGCGATCACGATCCAGGCCAGCGCCACGCCCACCAGGAAGGGCCAGAGGGTGTTGAGCCAACCGGGGAACGACAGGGGCATGTCCTCGCTCTGGTGCGCGAGGCGGGCGAGGAGGGCGAAGACGGCGATGGCGACGACGTCGGCGATGAGTCCGGTGTACCTGTTCACGGTTGTCCTTTCCCGGGCGGTGATGTCAGGTGTCTAGTCTATCGGCCGCGACTGTAAGGCCCCGCTCCCGTTCACGATGACGGGAGTCTGGCCGACTCCGTCATCCCGGCTGCGGTCGGGACGCAGACCGCGGCGGGCGTAGTGCACGAAGTACACCACCCAGCCGAGGGCGGCGATGAAGGCGAAGGAGATCAGGCGGTACACCAGGGCAGCGGCGGTGGCGTCGCCGGCGGTCATGCCGGTGGCCACGAGGGTGGCGATGATCGCGGCCTCCACGGTGCCGAGCCCGCCCGGGGTCACCTGGGCCGAGCCGGCGAGTTTCGCGCTCACGTAGGCCAGGCCGACGCCCATCAGGGTGGTGTGGTCGGGGAGCTTGTCCAGCCAGGGCATCACGCCGGTCACGGCCCACACGCACGCCCACAGGGTGGCCACGTCGAACAACCGGTTGAGCAGCGAGTGGGTGCCCGCGACGGCGAAACGGCGGGGGCTCAACCCCACCGTCTCCAACTGGTGGATCTGGTCCACCACCGCCCCCACGCCCGCGTCCGCCCGGCGGCGCAGCAAGGAGTTGATCCGCGGCAGGAACGAGCGCGCCCAGCGCTCCAGATGTCCGGGGTGGTTGGCCGCCCAGTACACGGCCCAGGACAGCAGCGTGGTGACGATGAGGGTGACCAGCAACGAACCGACGCTGACATCCGCGCCCAGGAACCACACCGCGGCCAGGCCGATGACCACCAGCCACATGGTGGAGATCGCCGAGGAGAGCACGAAGAACCAGCTGCACAATATGATGCTGGCGCCCCAACGGCGCTGGATCTGGAAGGTGAAGACCGCGGAGAAGGCCGGTCCGCCCGGCAGGGTCGTCGACCAGGAATTGGAGGACAGGGTCAGGGCACCGGTTTCCAGGGGGTGGACCCGGGTCCCACCGGCGGCGAGCAGCAACCGCATCACCTCGGCCATCGCCACGAGCGAGAGCACCGAGGTCAGCACCGCCATGGCCACGCCGAGCGGGTGGGCGTCAGCCAACCGGAGAAAACCCTCCCCGAGGAAAGGCAGCTGGTCGCGGAAGAGCATCAGCGCCAGCGCCAGCAGGGCGAGCGGGGCGAGCCAGCGCACCCACGGGTTGGCGAGCACCCGCCGCAACCCGGCCATCAGCGTCACCCGTCCTGTCTGCGGGGATCATCCCGGTCGGTCTGCAGGCGCCTCATCAGCTCGGCGAAGGGGACCAGCTCGGTGTCCTCGGTGGTCGACCTGCCACCGCGCACCGCCTCGTCCTCGGCGAGGGGCACGGCGTCATCCACCGGCACATAGTGGCCGGCCTCCTCGGTCGCATACGCGTCGACGTCGCGCTCCACCGGTTCGACGGGCCCGGCCGGCTCCGCGGTCTCTGCGGGCCTGCGGTACTCCGGCCCGTCGGCCACCACCGGGGTGACGACGGTGGTCTCCGTGCTGGGTGTGGGCGTGGGCGCGGCAGCATCGACGGTGACGGTGGCGGCGGCGGTGGCGGCGGCTGGGACGGGCTCGGGCGTCGGCACGCGGTCACCGCGGCGGGGCTTCTCGGCGCCAGTTCCCGTGGGCTCCGGCTCGGGCAGCTCCGCGCCGTGGCCGAGCCGGTCGTAGGCTTTCTTGACCCAGGCGGGTGCCCACCAGTTGTCCTCGCGGAGCAGGTGCATCACGGCGGGCACGAGCAGCATGCGGATGACGGTGGCGTCGATGGCCAGGGCGAAGATCATGCCGAAGGCGATGTACTTCATCATCACGATCTCGGAGAAGCCGAAGGCCCCGGCCACGACGATCATGATCAGCGCGGCCGCCGTGATGATGGAACCGGTGTGGGCGGTGCCGTATTTGATCGCCTCGTCCGTGGTGGCCCCCTTGTCGCGGGCCTCCACCATTCTGGACAGGAGGAAGACCTCGTAGTCCGTGGACAACCCGTAGATGATCGCGATGATGAGCACCACGATCGGGGACATCAGCGGACCCGGGGTGAAGTTGAACAGGTCCGAGCCGACGCCGTCGACGAACATGAGGGTCAGGACACCCAACGTCGCCCCCAGGCCGAGCACGGTCATGATGATCGCCTTGGCGGGCAGGATCAGGGAACCGAAGACCAGCGCCATCAGCACGAAGGTTGCGACGACGATGTAGATCGCCATCCACGGCAGCTTGTCGAACAGCGCCTCGATGGATTCGACCTCCATCGCCGGGGTGCCGCCGATGTAGAGTCCGACCCCCTCGGGCGCCTCGATCTGGCGCAGCTGGTCGATGACCGACTCGTTGAGCTCCCGGTCCACGATGCCCGCCGACAACACCGTCGTGCCGTCCTGCGTGGCGGTGTCCGGGCTCAGCGGCGCCGTCAACCCCTCGACCTCGCGGGCCTGCAGCACCACGTCCACGAGCTGCTCGTTGGTGGCGTTCGTGACCACCAGCTTGATCGGCTCTGTGCGGAAGGTGGGGAAGGTGTCGTTGAAGGTGTCCTGCGCGACGCGGGTGCCGTTGTCCGGCGGCAGGTAGGTTTCGTTGATGCCGCCGAATTTCACCCCGGCCAGCGGGATCGTCAGGGCGATCAGCACACCGGCGATGCCGATCGTGACCCACTTGGAATTCTTCATCGCCCACGACGGCAGGCGGAACCAGACGGTGTCCTCCAAGCGGCGGGCGGTGCGCTTGGTGCGCCGCAACGACCACTTGTCGATCTTGCCGCCGAGCATGCCGAAGACCGCCGGCAGCACCGTGACCGACAGCAGTGCCGCCAGGCCGACGGCCGAGATCGCACCGTAGGAGACGGACTTGAGGAAGGCCTGCGGGAAGACCAGCAGGCCGGACAGCGCGACAGCGACCATGAGCGCGGAGAACACCACCGTCTTGCCCGCCGTGGCCGTGGTGGTGGCCACGGCTGACTCGACGTCGGAGCCCTTGTCCAGCTCCTCCCGGAACCGGGAGACCATGAACAGGCCGTAGTCGATGGCCAGGCCCAGGCCCAGCAGCGTGACCACGGACTGGGCGAACACGTTGACCTGCAGGAAACCCGCCAAAATCGACAGAATGCCCAGCGAGCCCAGAATCGACAGGATGCCCACGATCAGCGGCATCGTGGCCGCGACGACTGAACCGAACACGAACAACAGCAGCAGCGCGACCAGGGGAAGGGCGACGACCTCGGCGCGCAGGATGTCGCCGGCCATGCCGTCGTCCAGGGCGTCGGCCACGGCGGTCGCGCCGGCGACCTGGGTGGTCACCCCGTCCGGCAGGGCGTCGGTGACCAGGGAATCCTCGATGGCCCGGAAGTCCAGCAGCGTCTGATCCTCGTCACCCTCCAGCCCGAGAGCGGCGAAGGCGGTGGCCCCGTCCTCGGAGATCAACTGCGAGTTACGTGAATCGAAATAGCTGGTGACATGGGAGATCTGCTCCGGATACTGCTCCTGGAGGCCCTGCAGGTGAGAGGAGATGGCGCCGAAGGTGGCCGGATCGTTGAGGCTCTGCCCCTCCTCGGCGGTGAACAGCATGATCACGTCGCCGCTGTTGTCGCGCCCGAAGGTCTCGAGCTCGATCGCGGCGGCCGTGGTGGAGTCGGAGCCCGGGTCGTCCCAGCCTTCCTGGCTCATCCGCTCCCCCAGCCGCAGCCCGAAGATCAGGTAGACCAGCAGGATCGCGGCGACCACGATCAGCGGCACGATCCGGCGGTGACGGTAGGAGAAGTGACCCCATTTCAGGAACACGGTGGAAGGCCTTCCTAGTGCTGGCGGCTGTTGAGAAGGGCGGACAGGGGGCGGAAAGGCTGCAGCCAGGCCCCTTCCATGGGCAGCTGGTCCAGGCTGATGCGCGGCAGGGGCTCACGGAACACCCCGGGGATGTCCTCCAGGTCCACGAAGTCAATGGTGTCGGAGGACACCGCCCAGGAGGCGTGCTCGTGGAAACCGAGGACGGTGACCGGCAGGCCCTCGTCGATCAGCTCGTCGATGGTCTCCTTGAAGTTCTGCCCGTCGGCGGAGGCCACGACCAGACCCTTCAACACACCCTCGGCGTGGCGGCGACGGATGTGGGCGAGCATGTCCGGATCGACGTCGGAATCCTCGTCGATCTTCGGCTTGGCGAAGACCGCGAAACCGACGTTGCGCAGCGCCTCGACCCAGGGGCGGACGACGTCCGCGCCACCCGGGGTCACGTTGGTGAAGACGGTGGCCTCCGGCTCGACGCGCAACCCGGTCTGCCCGGACAACTCCCCGGCCCGGCCCAGCAGCCAGCGGCCGATGGCGTCGAAACGCGGCCGGTAGGCGGCGGTGGGGCGACCACCCAGGATGGCGCCGAGGCCCATGTCCAGGTTCGGGGCGTCCCAGACCAACAGGAGGTTCTCCGGGCCAGCGGCGGCGTGCTCACTGTAATGGTGGGTGGATTCGTGGATGTCGCTCACAGGTGCTCATTTCGGTCAAAAAAACTATCGAATAGGGAGGAACCAAAATCGTAGTCAGTCCGCGGCCCCGGAGGGACCGGTTCCGGCTGCGGGGATGACGTCGGTCGCGGTCTGCCCCGTACGCTGCCACAGAAACTCGGTGATGGTGTGGTCCTTGTCCAGGCCCTTGCCCTCGAATTTGGTGATCACCTGCCGGTCGGTCAGCTGCGGGGCCTCGGGCCACGGCCAGCCCTTGTACTCCAGCAGCGGCTCGACGTCCACCAGCTCGGAGATCCACTCGGCGTAGTCCGCGTGGTCGGTGGCCACGTGCAGCACCCCGCCCGGCTTCAACCGGGTGGCGATCA
>CAYSIP010000007.1:0-2539 GCA_964431055.1 uncultured Corynebacterium sp.
CCCGTCGCGGGTGCTCGACGCCGCGTGGGCCGCGGCCATCCGTGGTTCTCAACAGGGAGAAGTGAGAATAACGTAGGGACGGGAGCGTAGACTTACCCCGAGATATGTCAAGACTTGAGAAAGGGCACCGTCCAATGACGACCGTCGCAGTAGTGGGCGCCACCGGCCAGGTGGGCCAGGTCATGCGTTCGATCCTCGAGGAGCGCAAGTTCCCGGCGGACAAGCTCCGCTTCTTCGCCTCCCCCCGTTCCGCGGGTAAGACCCTGGCCTACGGTGGCCAGGACATCGAGGTCGAGGATCTGACCCAGATCACCGAGGACTCCATCAAGGACGTCGACATCGCCCTCTTCTCCGCAGGTGGTTCCACCTCGAAGCAGTGGGCCCCGGTCTTCGTGGCCGCCGGCGCGACCGTCGTGGACAACTCCTCGGCCTACCGCCGCGATCCGGACGTCCCGCTGGTGGTTTCCGAGGTCAATCCGCAGGAGGTGAAGAACACGCCGAAGGGCATCATCGCCAACCCCAACTGCACCACCATGGCCGCGATGCCGGTGCTCAAGGTGCTGCACGACGCCGCCGGGCTGCGCAAGCTCAACGTCTCCTCCTACCAGGCGGTGTCCGGTTCCGGCCTGGCCGGCGTGGAGGCACTGGCCAAGCAGACCGCCGAGATCGGTGAGCGCAACGTGGAGCTGGTGCACGACGGCTCCGCGGAGAACCCGAAGGACTTCGGTCCTTACGTCGCTCCGATCGCCTTCAACGCGCTGCCGTTTGCGGGCAATCTGGTCGATGACGGCTCCGAGGAGACCGACGAGGAGCAGAAGCTACGCAACGAGTCCCGCAAGATCCTCGGCCTGCCGGACCTGCGGGTCGCCGGCACCTGCGTGCGTGTGCCGGTCTTCACCGGCCACACCCTGACGATCCACGCCGAGTTCGACCGGGCCATCACGCCGGATGAGGCGAAGAGGCTGCTTGCCGACGCCCCCGGCGTCCAGCTCGTCGACGTTCCCACCCCGCTGGCCGCCGCCGGCAAGGACGAGTCCCTGGTCGGACGTATCCGCCAGGACCAGTCCGTCGACGACAACAAGGGCCTCGTGCTCGTCGTGTCCGGTGACAACCTGCGCAAGGGCGCAGCGCTGAACACCGTGCAGATCGCGGAGCTGCTGGTTTAACCGCCGGTAGCACGTGAGAGAGCCCCTCATCCCGACCAGCTGGTCGGAATGAGGGGCTCTGGTGATTCCAGGGGTGTCTTACGGGAGGGCGATCGGGTCCAACTCGACGCCGAGGAGGCTCTGGACTTCCGCGGGAACCTCAAATGAGGTGGGGAGGTTGGCCGCGGCGGCGATCCCGGCGAGCGTGTTGGGCTGTGGTGCGGCTGCTGCCGCTGCCGCTGCCGGTGCCGGTACGGGCTCCGGGGCCTGCTCGGGAGCAGGTGCGGTTTCAGCCGCCGGGGTGGTCTCTGCGGCGGCGGCCGGGGTCGGGGTGGTGACCTGACCCTCGATGGCGGAGTCGAGCAGGGCGGCCTGCGGCAGGTCGAAGTGGTCGCGGCCCTCCATCACGGTGAGGGAAACATCCAGTCCCTGCTCCGCGAAAGCGGCGGCACCGCGCTGAACCTCGTTGAGGGCGTTCCACGGGGCGTACTCGTCGGTGCCGTTGTCCTCGGTTCCGACGACCCAGTTCAGCGGGACGTCGGCAAGCTCCTCGAGGCGGACGGTGCCCTCCTCCAGGCCGCTCGGCGGGCCGCCGCCGCCGAACATCACGGCGCCACCGGTGATCAGCTCGGGGGCCAGCGGCACGAGGCCGTAGGTGATGAATTCGGCGCCGCCGGAGTACCCGACCCACCAGATGTTGTTCGGATCAACGTTCTCGATGGGCAGGATGTCCGTGTACAGCAGGTCAGAGACCCACTCCACGTTCGTCGGGATCTCGTACCACCACTTCGGCTCGCCGTATTCGGAGGTGGAGGGCGACAGCGGGGCAACGAGGATCATGTTGTGCGAGGCGGCGACCGCGGCCTGACAATTCACGGAGGTCTCGGGGTAGTAGTACTCGTACCCGCCGTCGCCGTGGAGACGGACGACAACGCCGACCGGCTGGGAGAAGTCGACGTCGCGGGTGAACAGGTGATAGGTCCCCTCCGTGCCGGCGGGGGAGACGTGCGGGATGCTGAGGTCGACGCCCTCACCGGTCAGGGCGCCGGGATTGGCCCGCGGATCATCCGCGGCAAGACCGAGGGGGCCACAGAAAGCCTCAGGCTGGGCCAGCTGCTGTTCAATGGGGGCCTGGTTGGTGGTGTTGTCCTGTGCCTGGGCGGTGCCCACGGCGGGGAAAAGGGAAACTGCGAAAAGGGTGCCAAGGGCGGTGGTCAGTAGTCGTCGGGGTCTGTTTCGGGCACTGGAGACACTCATGTGGCTAAATGTTATATGAAAATTATCTAAGAGTGGTATAAATTTCCGAGGTTTTATGGTTGGGGTGATTTGTGGGGGCGATGGGACGTCAGGGTTGAGCCCGGTTTGAACGGGGAAAAACCCCTTAACGGGAGAGT
>CAYSIP010000007.1:2639-28995 GCA_964431055.1 uncultured Corynebacterium sp.
CCTGTTTCAGGCCTCCTGCTACGGCGGTGGCGGTTTACCGTCAATGCGGTGGGCGCCGCCAGAGGATGCCCGTTTGGATGATCCCAGTTTAGGTTTCCCCGCCGGGACCGTGGTGGGGACCTGATCGTCCTCGGTAAATTCGACCCGCGTGGCGACAGTTTCCGCGGCGAGCACAACCTACGGGCAAACGGACTTCACGGTGCCGCCCTGCGGGGTCGTCGATAAGCGGTCTCACCCCTCGTCTGCGTCGCGGTCGCCCTTCCCGGTGGCGTCGATGAGATCCTTGCGGGCGCGGGCCACCCGGGACCGGATGGTGCCCACCCGCACGTCGGCGATCTTTGCGGCCTCCTGGTAGGTGTAGCCGAGTACCTGGGTGAGGATGAGCGCCTCACGTCGCTCCTCCGGCAGCTCGTCGATGAGGGTGCGCACGTCGATCCACTCGCTCCAGGACGTCGCGTTCGCTCCCCGGACGGGGGTGGTCGCCGCGGCGTCCTCGTATTCGGTGGCGGATTTCCGTGGCCGGGCCATGTCGTGGCGGATGTTGTCCACCCACACGCGCCGGGCGAGGGAAAGTAGCCAGGTGCGTGCCGACGACCGGGCGGCGAAGCGGGGCAGCGCGCCCATCACCCGAAGGTAGGTCTCCTGCGTCAGGTCGTCTGCGATGTCGCGTCCCCCGAGGTGGGCGAGCAGGCGCCAGACGTCCCCCTGGGTTGCCTTGATGAACTCCGTGAGCGCGGTGCGGTCACCGCGGCCGGCTGCCAGGGCCAGCTCGGTGACGCGCTGGTCATCGCGCTCCGGGGGACGGGTCATAGGTGACGAGGATACCAGCGCCGGAGCCCTGCTCATGCGCCGGAAAACAATCCCCGGACGGGGGTGGGAAAGACGCTTGCAGTCAGTGGCGTTGCCTTGCGGGCGCAACGAATTGGATATAAGCTATCAATCAGCCGCTACCGATAGGTAAAGCTAACAGTGCGAAGGAGCAGGATATGACGGAGCAGAAACCGCAGAACCCCGATCTCGACCAGATTCTCGACAAGGGGCTGCGCCCCGCCGGCCAGGGTGCCACCACCCGCCTTGGCGGCGCACCCGTCGCCTCGGAGAACATCTCCATCACCGCCGGCCCGCAGGGCCCGAATGTCCTCAACGACATTCACCTGATGGAGAAGCTCGCCCACTTCAACCGTGAGCGTGTCCCGGAGCGCAACCCCCACGCCAAGGGCCACGGCGCCTTCGGCGAGCTGCACATCACCGAGGACGTCTCCAAGTACACCAAGGCCGCCGTCTTCCAGCCGGGCACCGTCACCCCGATGGTCATCCGCTTCTCCACGGTCGCCGGCGAGCAGGGCTCCGGTGACACCTGGCGCGACGTCCACGGTTTCGCCATGCGGTTCTACACCACCGAGGGCAACTACGACATCGTCGGCAACAACACCCCGACCTTCTTCCTGCGCGACGGCATGAAGTTCCCGGACTTCATCCACTCCCAGAAGCGCCTCGGCGCCAACGGCCTGCGCGACGCCAACATGCAGTGGGACTTCTGGACCCGTAGCCCGGAGTCCGCCCACCAGGTGACCTATCTGATGGGTGATCGCGGCACCCCGACGACCTCCCGCCACCAGGACGGCTTCGGCTCCCACACCTTCCAGTGGATCAACGCCGACAACGAGCCGGTGTGGGTGAAGTACCACTTCAAGACCCGCCAGGGCTGGGAGACCTTCACCGACGAAGAGGCCGCCGAGATGGCCGGCCAGAACGCCGACCACCACCGCCAGGACCTCTACGAGGCCATCGAGCGCGGCGACTACCCGATCTGGGACGTCAAGGTCCAGGTCATGCCGGTCGAGGACGCGGAGAACTACCGCTTCAACCCCTTCGATCTGACCAAGACCTGGTCGCAGAAGGACTACCCGCTGATCCCGGTCGGCCACTTCGTGCTCAACCGCAACCCGAAGAACTTCTTCGCACAGATCGAGCAGCTGGCCCTCGACCCGGGCAACATCGTGCCGGGCGTCGGCCTGTCCCCGGACCGCATGCTGCAGGCCCGTGCCTTCGCCTACGCGGACGCACAGCGCTACCGTATCGGACCGAACTACCAGCAGCTGCCGGTGAACCAGCCGGTCGAGCCGGTCAACACCTACTCGCACGAGGGCCCGATGGCCTACCACTTCAATGACGTGGATGAGCCGGTCTACTCACCGAACAGCCACGTCAAGGGCCAGGGCTACCTGGACGACGGGGAGTCCTCCTCCTCCGGGCAGAGCTACGGCCAGGCCAACGACCTGTACATCGCCGTTGACCCCCATGGCAACGACCTCACCCGTGCGGCCTACGTGCAGCACGAGGAGGACGGTGATTTCGTCCAGGCCGGCATCCTCTACCGCGAGGTGATGGACGACGGCGAGAAGGAGCGTCTCGCCCACAACATCACCAACGCGATGATCGGCGTCTCCCCCGAGGTCGAGCAGCGTTGCTACTGGTACTGGAACCAGGTCGACGAGAAGCTGGGCGCCCGCGTCCGCGAGCTCTTCGCCGAGAAGAAGCAGATCGACGACAAGGTCACCGCAACCGCCGATTAAGGCGTGACCGACGACGGCTGACAGGGGCGTGATCACCACCAGGTGATCGCGCCCCTTCCGCGCATTCCGGGGTGAGCGCCCCTCGGTGCGCCTTACCGACGACCGACCCACCGGCCAGATAGCTTCGAGGATATGAGCCAGCCCGCCCCACGCACCTCCCCGTCCCGCCTCCGCAGCCTGCTTCTCGCCGTGCTGCTCGTGCTGCCCCTGATCATCGGGGCGGCCGTCGCCGTGGCCGCCGACCTGGATCCGGCCCGGACGTGGAGTTCCGACGAGCAGCCCTCCGGCGCGCCCGCTGCGACCAGTCCGGCGGGCATCGATCCGTCAGAGCTTGTCGACGCCCGTCGTGCGGCCGGGGAGGCCTCCGCCCAGGCTGGTTTCCTGACCTCCGGCACCGCCGAACTGGTTGATGGCACAGGGGAGATGAAGGAGGGGGCCGCCGTGCTCCCGGAGCAGTTCAATGAGGCGGTCTCCGGCGCCCAGCAACTGGCCGACGGGCTCGTGCAACTGCAGGCGGGCACCGGGCAACTGGGTGGCGGGGCGACCCAGGTGGCCGACGGGGTCGGGCAGGCCGTCGACCAGGTGGTCGGACTGGGCGCGCTGCAGGGACAGCTCGTGGAGGCCATCGACCGGGCGGTGCGCGACCTGGAGGACGTCGAGGACCCGCGCCTGGTGGAGGCCAGGACACAGCTGGTCAGCCTGCGGGGCCAGGTGGAGACCATCCAGCTCCAGGGGCCGGTGACCGACCAGCTGACCGCCCTGAAGGACGGGGCCCGGGAGCTGGCCAACCAGCTCAACGTCCCCGGTTACGGTTTCCACGACGGCGTCTACACCGCCACCGGCGCCGCACAGAACCTGGCCTACGGATTGTCCCAGGCCCAGGGTGGGGTCGAGGAGGCGGTCGCGGGCGTGGAGTCCCTCGACGAGGGTGCCCAACGCCTCGATCAGATGGCCACCCAGACAGACGAGAAGGTCGACGCGGTGCAGCGCGCCCTGCCCGTCGTGCAGGCGGATCCCCGGCAGACCGCAGGTGAACAACCCCTGGAGGAGGCCCCGGTGCGGGTGCTCACCCCGCTGTTCGCCATGTTCATCGCGGCCCTCGTCATGCTGGGCGGGGCGGGACTGGGCGCCGTCGCACGGTTCATCCCCGGGCGGCGGGTGCTGACCCTCGTGGCCGGCACGCTCGGACTCACCGCCCTGGGGCTCGTGTGCCTGGTGCTGGTCGCCACCGGGCTTTCCCCGGCGCTGGGAGCGCTGGCCGCCCTGATCATGGCGCTCGGCGTGCTGGCCTCGGCGGTGCTGACCCGCGGTATCCTCGCCCTGTTCGGTATGGTCGCCGGCGGCGTGATCGCCGTGATCGGCGGCATCATCCAGGTCGGGCTGGTCGGCTGGGTGTGGCGCTCCGCCGCGGCCGCCGACGTCGCCCTCGGGTGGCAGGTGGCCGCCAACCTGTCGCCGCTGAACTGGACGACCTCCGCGCTGACCGTCGTGGGCAACGACGGCTCGGGGCAGGCCCTGTGGCTGGCGGTGGGAGTCCTGGCGGTCATCACCGTCATCGGGCTCGTGGCCGGCCGTCTCCTGCTCCCCGCCGCCACCCCCGCAGCGGGGGAGAGGACGGGGACGGGGGACGTTCCGGACGCTGGGCTCGGGGACACTTCGGTGCAGGACGCGATCGTCCCCGACGGGGAAGAGTCCGAATCTGTCCGATCCCGTTAGCCCCGGGCAGCAGACGACGATAAGGGCCCCGATCAGATTTCTCTGATCGGGGCCCTCTCGGTGGTCGGGATAACAGGATTTGAACCTGCGACCTCCTCGTCCCGAACGAGGCGCGCTACCAAGCTGCGCCATATCCCGGTGAACCTCTCGGTGCCCGGATAACATTAGTGCACAGCGCCGTAAAGAAGCAAAACGGCAGCACGGGAGGGGTGGGCGGTATGGAGGGCGGCGCCCCCGTCAGGCAGGCAGCTCCGTGATGCGCAGCAGCGTGGCCGACGGACGGCAGAACAGCCGGAATGGGGCGAACTTGGAGGTGCCCAACCCGTTGGACACGTGCATCAGCATCGGACCGAAGGGATGCAACCCGGACACCCGCTTCCGGTCGATGCCGCAGTTGGTCACGATCGCATGCCCGCCCGGAAGGCAGAGCTGCCCGCCGTGGGTGTGCCCGGACAGTGACAGCTGGTAGCCGTCCTCCGCGAAACGGCCCAACACCCGCGGCTCGGGGGTGTGGGTCAGCGCCAGGGACAGGTCGGAATCGACATTGGGCGCCCCGGCGATCTGTTCGTAATCGTCCAGGTCATGGTGCGGGTCATCCACACCCGCGGCGGCGATGCGCACGGGGCCGAGCTGGAACTCGTGCCGGGCGTGGGTGGCGTCGCGCCAACCGTGCTCGATGAAGGCGGCCCGCATGCCCTTCCACGGCAGGTCGATGTACGACGGCTCCCGTTTCTTCTTCACCAGGTAGTGCAGTGGGTTGCTGAACCTGGGGCCCCAGTAGTCGTTGGTGCCGAAGACGAACATGCCCGGCCGCTTGAGCAGGGGCCCGAGGGCACGCAGCACGTCGGGTACGGCGCGCTCGTCGGAGAGGTTGTCGCCGGTGTTGACCACCAGGTCCGGCTGGAGCGAATCGAGGGCGGAGACCCACGCGATCTTGGTCCGCTGGCCAGGGATCATGTGCAGGTCGCTGACGTGCAGCAGCTTGAACTCCTCGGCCCCGCGCAGGGTGCCGGGCCGCAACAGCGGCACGGTGACCTGCTTGAGTTCGAACTTGCTGAGTTCGGAGTATCCCCAGGCCGCCAACCCTGCTCCGGCGGCGGCACCCGCCCCGGCGACGGCGGCGACGTTCCGGAGGACGCGCTTGGCTGAAGTATTCACCTGCCCAACCCTACCCGGCGGGTATCTTGGGGCTATGAGCCAGCTCAAAGAGACAATTCGCGCCGACCTGAAGACCGCCATGAAGGCCCGGGAGAAGGAACGGACCGGCGCCATCCGCATGCTGCTGGCCGCCATCCAGGCCGAGGAAACCATCGGAACCAAGCACGAGGCCACGGACGAGGACATCCTGAAGGTCATCGCCCGGGAGATCAAGAAGCGCCGCGAGTCCGCGGAAATCTACGCCGCCAACAACCGCCAGGAACTCGCCGACACCGAACTCGCCGAGGTGGCGATCCTCGAGCACTACCAGCCGAAGCAGCTTGACGACGCCGAGCTCGGCCAGCTCGTCGACGAGGCCCTCGTCATCGTCGAACAGGCGGTCGGTGGGGCGCCGACCATGAAGCAGATGGGCCAGGTCATGAAGGAGGCCACCGCCCTGGCGGAGGGCCGTGTCGACGGCAAACGACTGTCCGCCGCGGTGAAGGCCAGCCTGGCCGGCTAGGGCGCGTTACACGCCCAGGAGATCGCGCAGTCGGTTGGCCAGGTCTCCGAGATCGTCGTTGGGGGCCTCCGGCGCTGGCGGGGCGGGTTGCCCGCCGCCACCACCGTTGCCCGGCCGGGGCGTCGGCTGCGGTGCGGGCGCCGGGGCGGCGCTGGTCCCGTCGGAGATCTCCAGGATCACCGTGCCACCGGGGGAGAGGGTTCCGCCCTCGGGCACCGCGCGCACCACTGAGCCGCGCGGGGTGCCGTTGCCCGTCACAGTGCGGGTGGTGACCTCATATCCCCGGTCCTCCAGTAGATCGCGGGCCTCCGACTCGGTCAGGCCGGTGGCGGAGGAGACGGCCTGCTGTGCGGCGCCTTCGCCATAGCGCGGATTGTCCTGAGGCAGGCTGCCCTGCTGTGCCGCCGGGACCTGGTTGGCCATGGCGAACCAGGAGCGGGCGGGCTCCAGGCCGCCGTAGAGGCTGCCGCTGGAGCACTGCCGCACCGGGGAGGTGCACAGCGGGGTGGTGGTGGTCCCGTCGTTGTAGATGTACGGGGCAGCCGAGATATTCGAGTTGAAACCCAGGAAGGCCGAGGACTGGTTGGACTCGGTGGTGCCGGTCTTCGCGGAGAGGTCACCGCTCCAACCCATGGCCTCGGCCGCGGCGGCACCGGTTCCGAACTCGATGTCGCCGGACATGCCCAGGGCCAGGGCGTTCGCCACGTCCGCGTCGACGACGTCCTCACAGGCGGGGCGGTCGAGGAAGACCTCGTTGCCCTCCCGGTCGACGACGGTCTCGATCGGGTTCGGCTCGCACCAGCGGCCGCCCGAAGCGATGGTGGCGCCGACATTGGACAGCTCCAGCGGGTTCACGGCGGTGGGGCCGAGGGTGTAAGAGCCCAGGTTGGCCTCCTTCATGTACTCGGCGATGGAGCGCTCCCCGTCATAGCTGCCGGGCACCTCGTAACTGCGCAGTCCCAGATCCACGGACATGTCGACGACCGCGGGCACCCCGACCTGCTCCACCAACTGCACGAAGGTGGTGTTGGGGGAGTAGGCCAGCGCCTCCGCCAGCGTCATCTGCGGCTGGTAGGTACCGGCGTTCTCCACGCAGTAGGTGTTCGCCGGGCAGTTGGCGGCGCCACCGGAACCCATGCCGCGTGCCTCGTAGCGGGTGGGAACGCTGAGCATGGTGTCCAGGCCCATGCCCTGGTCGATGGCGGCGGCCGCGGTGAAGATCTTGAATACGGAGCCGGCGCCATTGCCCACCATCGAGGTCGGCTGGGGGAGCATCGTCTCCCCGGCCTCGAGGTTGAGGCCGTAGCTGCGGGATGAGGTCATCGCGAGGATGTCACGGGAGTCCTGGCCGGGTTCCACGACGTTGAGCACCTCGGCCACCCCGGGCTGGGTCGGGCTCACGTGGGCGACCGCCGCCTGGTGCGCGGCGTCCTGGACCTGCGGGTCCAGGGTCGTGGTGACCGTGTAGCCACCCTTGCGCAGTTGCTCCTGGCTGAGCCCCTTGGAGTCCAGGTAGGTCAGCGCATAATCACAGAAGAAGCCGCGGTCCTGGGCGGCGATGCACCCGTTGGGCAGGGTGGCGGGCGAATCCAGGATTCCCAGGGGTTCCTGGATGTGCATGTCCGCGGTGGCCTGATCGATATAACCGTGGGTGGCCATGGCCTGCAGCACGGTGTTGCGGCGCTCGGTGGCGCCCCCGGGGTTGTAGTAGGGGTTGAGCGCCTCCGAGGACTGGACCATGCCGGCCAACATCGCCGACTGGGGCACGTTCAGTTCCGAGGCGCTGATCCCGAAGTAGGTCCGGGCGGCCGCCTCGATGCCGTAGGCGTGGTTGCCGAAGGGAACGAGGTTGAGGTAACCGGCGAGAATCTCATCCTTGCTCAGGTTCTTGTCCAGGTCCGAGGCCATGCGCATCTCGCGCAGCTTGCGGGGCACGGACTGCTCCACGGCCGCAGCCCGCTCCGAGTCGTCGTCGGCGGCCACCAGCAGCAGGAAGTTCTTCACGTACTGCTGGTTGATCGTCGAGGCGCCCTGCTCCACGCCGCCCGCGATCACGTTGGTGAGCATCGCGCGGGCGGTGCCCTGCATGTCCACCCCGTCGTGCTCGTAGAAGCGGTGGTCCTCGATGGCGACGATCGCGTCCTTCATGGTCTGGGAGATCTCATCGGCCGGCACCTCGTGCCGACGTTGGTCGAAAACCCATGCCATCGGCTCCCCCGTGGAGTCCGTGATCGTGGTGACTCCGGGCGTGGTGCCGTCGGTGATGTCCGCGAGGTTGGACGCCATCGTCTCGTTGGTTCGGGCAATGGCCACACCCGAGATACCCGCGACGGGGGCAAGGGAAAGGGCACCGACGACGGCGGCAGCGACCACGGCGCCAGCGATCTTGGCCAGGGATTTCGTAACAGACACGTTCCATACCCTACGCAGTAACGGGGGGATGTGGGAACCCGATGATCCCCCCTGAAACTGTGACATGCTCGACAGGGTGTGAAGGCTGTGAATACACTTACAAATGCATTACGAGGCGTAACTTGAAGGAGAACACGATGACAGCAACACTGGCGGGGGAGGGACAGCGCCTCCCCTCCGAGCGGGTTGCCTCTGATTCTGACTATCAGCAAGGGCTCAGCTTCGAGCGGGGTGAGTGGATCACCCAGGCGAAATGCCGGAGCGGGGACCCCGATGCGCTGTTCGTCCGTGGGGCGGAGCAGCGCAAGGCCGCGGTCATCTGCCGGCACTGTCCGGTGGTGCTCGAGTGCCGCGCCGACGCCCTCGACAACCGGGTGGAGTTCGGCGTGTGGGGTGGCCTGACGGAACGTCAGCGCCGTGCCCTGCTGCGCAAGAACCCCCACATCACCAACTGGGCCGAATACCTGGCCTCCGGTGGCGAGCTCACCGGTATCTGAAACCTCGGTACTGTGTGGATATGACTACTTGGGAATATGCCACCGTACCCCTGCTCTCACACGCCACGAAGCAGATCCTCGATTCCTGGGGGGAGGACGGGTGGGAGCTCGTCACCGTCATGCCCGGGCCGAACCCGGAGAACGTCGTGGCCTACATGAAGCGGGAGAAGAACTGATGAGCGTCTCCGGACAGCTCTCCCGACTCGACATCACGTTGCCCGCCGTCGCCGCGCCCGTCGCCGCCTATGTCCCGGCCGTGCGGACCGGAAACCAGGTGTGGACCTCCGGGCAGCTTCCTTTCGTCGACGGTGAACTGTCGGCCGTCGGCAAGGTCGGTGCGGAAGTCACCGCCGAGACCGCCGAGCAGCTCGCCCGCACCGCGGCCCTCAACGCCCTGGCGGCCATCGATGCGCTCGTCGGCGTCGACAGGATCACCCGTGTGCTCAAGATCGTCGGTTTCGTCGCCTCCGCAGAAGGATTCACCGGTCAGCCGGGGGTCGTCAACGGCGCCTCCAACCTGATGGGGGAGATCTTCGGTGAGGCCGGCGCCCACGCCCGTTCCGCCGTCGGCGTGGCCGAACTGCCGATGGGTGCGCCCGTCGAGATCGAGCTCATCGTCGAGGTCGAGAACTAAAAACCCTGGTGGGCGGGGAAGCGGTGGTCGGAAAGATTGCGCCGGCCTCCGGTTCGGCGGAACCCGCTCCTACCGCTAAGCTGGGGGCCATGGAGCACCCCGCCTACAGCCAGCTTCGACCGGTCACCTCTTCCGCGTCAGTCGTTCTGTGCCCGAATCCGGGTTACGCAGCCCTTGAGGGAACGAACTCCTGGATCGTCCGGTCCGCGGAGGATGAGCGCAGCATCGTCATCGACCCGGGCCCAGAGGACGAGGGCCACCTGAACGTGCTCGGCGCCAAGGGTGCCGAGGTGGGTCTCGTCCTCCTGACCCACCGCCACCACGACCACGCCGATGGGGCCATGCGGTTCCGTCAGCTGGTCGGAGCGCCCGTGCGCGCCTTCGACAGCACCAACTGCAGCGGCGGCCCCACCCTGTCCGACGGGGAGATCATCACCGTCGACGGGGTGACCCCCCAGATCGAGGTCGTCCACACCCCGGGCCACACCTCCGATTGTGTCTGCTTCTTCATCTGGTCGGGAGAGGTCGGCGCCTCCACCCTGGAGGGCATCGTCACCGGTGACACCATCGCCGGCCGCCACACCACCATGATCTCCGAAACCACCGGTGACCTGGGCGACTACTTCACCACCCTGCGCATGCTCGAGGAGCGCGGCAAAGACGTCACCCTGCTGCCCGGCCACGGTCCCGAGCACCCGGACGTGTCCTCCCTGGCCCGCAAGTACCTCGAGCGTCGTCAGTACCGGCTCGATCAGATCCGGGAGGTCCGCGGCCGCCTCGGCGCGGACGTCGACGTGAAGACCCTCGTCAATGAGATGTACGACGACGTCGATCCGGTGTTGCGCGGCGCGGCCGAGCAATCCACCCGGGTGGCGCTGCGTTACCTGGCCGCCCACGGGGAATAGGCAGACAAACGGCGAAGGCCGGACCGCGCGATGCGGTCCGGCCTTCGCTGTTTGTCGGGCCCGGGATCAGCGGGCGCGCTTGGCCAGGTGCTCGGGATCGACGATGAGCACGGACTTGCCTTCGACGCGGATCCAACCGCGGTGGGCGAAGGTGGCCAGTGCCTTGTTCACGGTCTCACGGGAGGCGCCCACCAGCTGGGCGATCTCCTCCTGCGTCAGGTCATGGTTGACGCGCAGCGCACCGCCCTCCTGGGAGCCGAAGCGGTTGGCCAGCTGCAGCAGCGTCTTGGCCACGCGGCCGGGGACGTCGGTGAAGATGAGGTCGGCGAGCGAGGCGTTGGTGCGACGCAGGCGGCGGGCCAGCACGCGCAGCAGCTGCTCGGCGATCTCCGGATGATCGGAGACCCACTTTCGCAGCATGCCGGAGTCCATCATGGCGGCCTGCACCTCAGTGACGCAGACGGCGGAGGAGGTACGCGGGCCGGGATCGAAGATGGAGAGCTCGCCGAACATGTCGGACGGGCCCATGACGGTCAGCAGGTTCTCGCGGCCGTCGGAGGCGTGGCGGGCCAGCTTCACCTTGCCGGAGGTGATGATGTAGAGCCGGTCACCCGGCTCACCCTCGTCAAAGATGGTGGTACCACGGGGGAATCGAACGGACTCCATGTCCTTGATCAGGTTGCTGACGGCCTGGGAATCGACGCCCTGGAAAATTCCGGCGCGGGACAGGATCTCCTGTACACCTTCCACTTGCTGCTCCTCGGTGTTGATGTCGGCGTGGGGGGCATCGGGGTGAACTCCGGCGGAACCCGGTAGTCCCCTGCCCCTAACTGCACCCACCTTACCGTGGAATTGGTCACTTTGAAGAGTGGGCAGCGATTCGGTCACAATGGTCCGCTCGCCGACGTGGATTGGAACGGGACTGTCCAAGTTTATCCCGAGGTTAAATTCACCACAGTCACCGGGTCGAGGTGACCTCTTCTGAGGGCTGCCCGGCGGCGGTCATCTCGGCCCGTATATCGGTGCCCCGGTTGGCGGCCGCCGCGGCGGAAACCTCCTCCGGATATTCCTCATGGCCGGTGGAGACGGGGTCGGTGGGCTGGTCGAGGACGGCTGACTCAAGGCGTTCCATCTGGCCCGCGAACACCGCGAGGGCGAGCGGGACCAGGGCGACGAGGGCTGCAGTCATGCTGACCATGGTAACGCTCCCGTCCATGACCTGCGAGGTCGGCTGGGAACCCGCCTGGTCGGCTGGCTAAGGTGGTGGTCATGCCGCAGAACCCAGGATCGCTCACTCCGCGTAGCCGCCGCCGCGTGGGCGCGCACCCTGCCGCCCGCGGTGGAGAGACCGAGCTCGGGCGCACCCGCCGCGCCCGGCGGATCAACCGCACCCTCACGGTCGCCTACCCGGGGGCGCGGGCGGAACTCGACTTCCATAACCCACTTGAGCTGCTGGTGGCCACCGTCCTCTCCGCCCAGACCACTGACGTGCGAGTCAACCAGGTCACCCCGGTGTTGTTCGCCCGCTATCCGACGCCCGCGGACTACGCCGCCGCCGACCGGGCCGAGTTGGAGGAGATCATCCGGCCCACCGGCTTCTACCGCGCGAAGGCCGGGCACCTCATCGGGCTGGGGGAGGCGCTCGTCGGTCGTTTCGACGGCCGCGTGCCCGAGATGCTCGAGGACCTGGTCTCCCTGCCCGGGGTGGGACGCAAGACCGCGCACGTGGTCCGCGGCAACGTCTTCGGGAAGCCGGGCCTGACGGTGGACACGCATTTCGCCAGGCTGGTGGGCCGACTGAAGCTCACTGAGGAGACCGATCCGGTGAAGATCGAACACGCCATCGCGCCCCTGATAGAGAAGAAGGAATGGACCATGTTCTCGCACCGGCTCATCTTCCACGGCCGGCGCGTGTGCCACGCCCGGAAGGCCGCCTGCGGGGCGTGTCTGCTCGCCGCCGACTGCCCGTCCTTCGGGATCGCGGGCCCCGCTGACCCGGCAGAGGCGGAGAAGCTGGTCACCAGCGCCGACCGGGACCATCTCCTGGCGTTGGCGGAGGTGAGGCCGTGAACCGCCAGCTGGTGGCCGGCGTGACAGCGGTCGTCCTCGTCACCCTGGCCGTCGTGGCCGGGGCCGTCGTGCTGTTACGCGACGTCAACATCTCCGACACCGCCGAGGGGGTGGACCCCGCCGTCACGACGGCCGTCGAGAAACCGGCCGAGGACGCGGCCGTCCCCGACCGCCCCGACTGCCCCGGCACCGAAATCGGTGGAATCGGGCTGGACTGCCTCGGCGGGGAGAACGGGACGGGTGACGCTGACACGGGCACGGTCATCGCCAACGTGTGGGCCTGGTGGTGTGGCCCCTGCCGTGACGAGCTCCCCGTTTTCGAGGACTACGCGGCCCAGCATCCCGAGTACACGGTCGTCGGCGTGCACGCGGACGCCAATCCGGCCAACGGCGCCGCCTTCCTCAACGAGCTCGACCTCTCACTCGCCAGCTATCAGGACGACGACAACCGCTTCGCCGGCACCCTCGGGCTGCCCAACGTCGTGCCGATCACCGTGGTCTTCCATGACGGCGAGCAGATCGGCATGTTCCCGACCCCTTTCGACAGCGTGGGCCAGCTCGAGGAGGCCATCGACGGCGCGCTCCAGGAGGCTGCGGCATGACCATCCCCCACGGGCCTGACCGTCCGGGCAGCAACGTGAAGCTCCACCCGGAGAAAGCGCCGCTGTGGATGCAGCCGCTGGTCGACCGGATGTCCACCGGCAAGGTGCGCCGCCACCCCGACATCACGGGCGTCGACGCCCGGGGACGGGCCGCCGTCGAACGCGCCGCGAACGGCGGCGTGACGCCCCGCCAGGCAGCCGTCCTCATGCTCTTCTCCGGGTCCCAGACCTCCGCGGAACTGCCGAACGACGCCGCGGTGCTGCTGACCCACCGCTCGCCCACGATGCGTTCGCACTCCGGACAGATCGCCTTCCCCGGCGGCAGGGTCGATGACACCGACGCCAACCCCGTGGACTGCGCCCTGCGGGAGGCGTGGGAGGAGACCGGCCTCGACCGCAACACCGTGACCCCCATCGCCCAGCTCGACGAGGTGCACATCCGCGCCTCCGGTTATCCCGTCCACCCGGTGCTGGGGCACTGGCACACCCCCTCGCCCGTCGGGGTGGTCAGCCCCGATGAGGCGGACGAGGTCTTCGAGGCGCCGATCCTGGACCTGGTGGATCCCGCCAACCGTTTCATGGTCGGCTGGGAGCAGTGGCGCGGACCTGCCTTCCGCATCCGTGACTACGTCATCTGGGGATTCACCGGCGGCCTGCTGTCCGCGGTGCTGCACCAGTCCGGCTGGGGACGGCCCTGGGACCGGGAGACGGTGCTCGACCTGTACGACACCCTGGCCTCGTCGCGCAATAACGAGCGCCTGCGGTAGGCGTATGATCAGCCGAAACCACCACACCCGGTCCGCCGACGGCCGAAGAAGAAAGGTCAGCGTCACGTGACAGCCGCTCTCATCGTCGACGGGATCGTCGTCCTGCTCGTGATCCTCGCGGCCGCGGCCGGTTGGCGGCAGGGCGCCTTCGCCTCGGTTCTCTCGACCGTCGGCGTCGTCGCCGGGCTCGTCCTCGGCGCCGGGATCGCCCCGCTGGTCATGCGGTTGACGGATTCGGTGGCGTTGCGCTTCCTGCTGGCGCTGGGCACGGTGATCCTGCTGGTGGGGGTGGGCAACCTGGTCGGCGGGATGATCGGGGCGTCGGTGCGCGACCGGATGCGGATGCGCTCCTCCCAGACCGTCGACTCGGTCGTGGGTTCCGTCTTCGCGGCCGCCGCCACCCTGATCGTCGTGTGGCTGGTGTCCATCCCGCTGGCCACGGGGCTCAGCGGGGCGCCGAGCCAGGGGATCCGGCAGTCCGCGATCCTGGGTTTCGTCGACAGGAACACCCCGCCCGGGTTGGACCAGCTGCCAACCCGGATTGCGGCGATGCTCAACGAGTCGGGCCTGCCGCCACTGACCTCTCCCTTCGAGGAGCCCGCCGCCCGGGAGGTTGAGGCCCCGCGCATCGACGTCGCAGACCAGGAGCTGGTGGAGGAACTGCGGCCCTCGGTCATCCACGTGATGGGTGATTCGCAGGAATGCCGTCGCCGGCTCATGGGCTCCGGTTTCGTCAGCTCCCCCGACTACGTCATGACCAACGCGCACGTCGTCGCCGGCACCGAACAGGTCCGTCTCGACACCGTCCTGGGAGTCAAGGAGGCCACGGTCGTCTATTACAACCCGGACATCGACATCGCCGTCCTCCACAGCCCCGGCCTCGGGCTGCCCGTGCTGCCCTGGGCCCCCGAGGCGGGGGCGAGCGGCGATGACGCGCTGGTCATGGGTTTCCCCGACTCCGGTCCTTTCGAGGCCTCCCCGGCGCGTATCCGCGACCAAATCACCATCGCCGGCCCCGATATCTACGCCTCCGGACGGGTCGAACGCGAGGCCTACATCGTCCGCGGATCCATCCGTCAGGGCAACTCCGGCGGCCCCCTGATCGACGAGCAGGGTGACGTCCTGGGCATGGTATTCGGCGCCTCCGTCGACCAGTCCGACACCGGTTACGCACTCACCGCCGGTGAAGTGCGGGAACAGATCGGCGACTACACCTCGCTGACCAACCCGGTGGACACCCAGTCCTGCGTGGCCGGATAAGCGGACCGGGGCCGCCCGGAAAAGACGAAGCGCCAGGCCACGACGGCCTGGCGCGAATCAGAACCGGTGGGTTACCAGAAAACAGCGATGGCGATGTTGATCAGGGACAACCCGCCGACGGCGTGGGCCAGGCCCTTGGAGACCGGCTCGTCGCGGGCGATCTTGCGGCGGCCGATGATCGCGGCGACCAGCACGCCGATGAGGATGACCAGCTTGATGCCGATCTTCATGTGGTTGACGTCGCCGCCGTCCATCTCCAGTAGGCCGACGAGCAGGACACCGGTGACCAGCTGCACCCAGGCGCCGATGTGCTGCCACTGCAGCACCGTCGGATTCCGGAAGGTGGCCAGCCAGCCGCCCACGAGCGCGGCGGCGCCCACGATATGAAGGAAAATGAGCAGGGAATACAGGATGTCCATGAGGGCCATGCTAACTTTCCGGCCGCACCCTGGCGAAACGGGCGACCCTGCTCACCCGCGGGGGTGATGACGATCAGCCGGCCTGCTCGGTCAGACCGATGCGCGCCAGATAACCGCGCAGGACCTCGACGAAGCCGGCGGGATTCTCCACCTGGGGGAGATTCTTGCTTGCCGGCACGGAGACGGTCTGCAACTCGCCGGTCACCCGGTCGGCGGAGCGGGTGGCCAGGTGCCGCCAGACGCCCTGTGGTGGCTGAATGAGCAGTGTGGGGGAGGGGACCCGCGGGTCCAACCACTTCGCTGGCACCGGGGAGGCGAGCAGCCGGTTGTTGCGCAGGATGGCCGGGCGGGTGTTGCCGATCGCCGCGGCTTTCAGTCGCAGGTCGAGGGTCTCATTGAAGCGTGAAGAGCGGCGGAACCTGGCCGTCGTGTTGAGCTTCAGGTGGCGGCCGTAGGCGGCCGGCACCAGGGATGGGGCGGACAACAGCAGCGGGCCGGGCAGCCGGCTGATCAGGGTGCGCGCGATCATCCACGGGAAGTGCCACGGACGGGCGGCCATCGAACGGCGCAAGTCCACCGGGTGGGCGGAGCTGACGGCGACCAGGGCGCGCACGCGCTCCGGGTGGTTGGCGGCCAGGGCCCAGGCGACGGTGCCGCCGGTGTCCGAACCGACGACGACGGCGGAATCGTGGCCGAGCGCGAGGATGAGGCCGGAGATGTCGTCAACGGCCGTCGGCAGGTCGCCACCGTAGGGGCCCGGGGGCTTGTCGGACATGCCGTAACCGCGGGCGTCGACCGCCGCGACATGAAAACCGGCCTCCGCCAGCGGGGCGATGACCTCGGCGTAATCGAACCATCCGCCGAAGGAGCCGTGCAGCAGCACCACGAGCGGGTGCCCGGGATCACCGGCGACGGCGGCATGGAGACGCAGGCCGCGCGTGTGCACCAGCTGGTGGGTGAACGGGCCGGGCAGCTCCACCGTGGAGGGCGGGAGTGTGGGGTGGCGGCTCGACATCACGGCTCTCCTCGGGCGGGGGCAGACTCAGGTGCGGGCAAGGAAAAACCCGCCCGGGTGGAGGGGCGGGCTGACAGGTGGGGCCCGCTAACTGTAGAGGCCGCGGTTCTTGCCCTCGATCCGCTTGGTGGCCTGACCGGGCACGAGATTCTTCAGTTCATTGACCGAGTCAATGGTGGCCTTCGGCGCCTGGATCTTCTTCACCTTGCGCCAACCGAACAGGGCCAGACCGGCGGCGATGACGACCATCACGAGGAAGACAATGAGGAAGGCCGCCCAGCGGTCCAGCCATTCGCTCAGCAGCTCGGCGACGAAGAAGAAGAAGAAGAAGGAGCTGTAGAGGGCGATCATGCCCGCGGCGCCGAACAGGCCACCGCCGATGGCGCCCTTCTTGGCCTCACCGGCCAGCTCGGTCTTGGCGAGCTCTAGCTCGGCGCGGAACAACCGCGACATCTGGGAGGTGGCGTTGGAGACCAGCTCGCCGATGGAGTTCTCACCCGGTCGCGTGGCGTCGACGTCGCTGAGCGGAATCGAATTGACCTTGGACGTGAAGTCCTGAGGTCCGTCAGTGAAGAGTCCGTTGTTGCTCACGTTGTGCCTTCCTCCGGTGATCGACTGAGTTGTCGCGGTACTGCCCGTTCAGTGTAGTTGCAGTCAATCGTGCCACGGATTGTCCGGTCATGTGTGATCGGCCGGGCATCGGCCGCAACTGTCCGAGAGCTATCGTAATTGATATGTCCGTCGATGACCCGCTGTCGCCCCTGCTGTCTCTCGGGGACGTGGCCCCCCTCGTCGATGCCGCCACGGCCGCGATCGCCGCCGTGCACCGCCGCCCCGTCAATCTCCGGCGCGCCGAGGTCACCGGTTCCGAGTCCGTGCTCCGGGGGGCGCGCACCTCCGCGCTTCTCGACGGCGCACAGGTCAGCCTCGACACTGCGCCCGTCGGTGTGCTCGGACAGGCGATCAGCGTCTATGGACTGCTCGCCCCCGACTCCCTGCAGGCCTCGGCGCGCACGTTCGGGCGCGCTCCGCTGCAAGTTCTAGCGCGAATGGACTCGCTCGCCGGCGGTGACGGCACTCCGGTGACCGCTGACGGGGCGCAGCGGCTGCGGGTGCTCGCCCGGGTCATCACCTCGCCCGCGCACCCCGCGCTGCTGCCGCAGATCGTCCACGGGGAAATCCTCACCGGGCGGATCTTCGGGACCCGCAGCGCCGTCATCGCCCGCGCGGCGTCGCGGCTGGCGGCAGTGACCACGGGTTTTGATCCGCGGGGCCTGGCGGTGCCGGAGCCGTGGCTCAACCGGCACCGGGACGACTACGGGGCCGCGGCCGCGGGATTCGCGGACGGGCCGGAGGGGGTGCGGGTCTTCGTTGAGCTGCTGCTGCGTGCCTGGGTCGCCGGGGCGGAGGAGGCCGAGGCCATCGCCCGGGCGGCGGGGTAATTCGGCCTGGTGCGAAGGAGGGTCAGGCGGTGCCGCGGCGGCCGCGCTGGGCCCACCAGAGCCCGCCGACGACCCCGGCGGTGACGGCGGCGGCCACGCCCGCGCCAATGCTGACCTCCTTGGTGGAGGGCAGCTGGAACAGCGGCACCGGATTCTTGAAGGTACGAATCTCCCAGCCGCGTTCCAGGGCGGTCTTCTTCAGCGCCCGGTCCGGGTTGACGGCGACGGGATTTCCCACGGCCTCGAGCATCGGCAGGTCGGTGGCCGAATCGGAGTAGGCGTAGCTGCGGGAGAGGTCGTAACCGTGATCGTCCGTCAACCGGGTGATGGCTTCGGCCTTGGCATCGCCCTTGCAGTAGAAGAGGATCCCCCCGGTGAACCGGCCTGCATCGACCTCCAGTTCGGTGGCCACCACCCGGTCGATGCCCAGTTCGGCGCCGATGAGTTCGACGAGCTGGGTCGCGGAGGCGGAGAGGATGATGACATCGTGGCCGGCATTGCGGTGGAAGGTGATCAACTCGCGGGCCTCGGCGTAAATGGCCGGGGTCACCACGTGATGCATGGTTTCCTCGGCGATCTCCTTGACCTGCTCGACGGACCAGCCGGCGACCATGGTGGCCAGCTGGTCCCGGGTGGTGTCCATCTGCTCGCTGGACTGACCCGCGATCATGTAGGTGGCGCGGGCCAGGGACATCTGGAGCGCCTCGGTCGGGGTGATCAGGCCGCTGTGCATGAATTCGCGACCGAAGGCGAAGGCCGAGGACGTTGCGATGATGGTCTTGTCCAGGTCGAAGAAGGCCGCCACCCGGGGGGCGTCGGCCGGATCTTCAGGGTGGGACCCGGTTGTCATGGACCCACAGTGTAGACCTTGCTTCCGCGAAAAGTAAGAGTCAGTTGTTTCGGGTGTGACGGATAAGACTGGTGAGGCAGAAGGGGTGCTAGGGGAGCGAATCGCCGGTCGCGCGTTTCGGGCTCTCAACAGGTACCCCCGTCCGGTTGAGATGCCCTGCAGGGAAAGATCCGCCGGGTATTGTCATGATGATCGAGATATGCCATAATTCTTCCTGCAAGGCCCCGATATACAGTGCGGCCTGCCCCGGTCACACCCCCCCGAGACCGGGTTACGACGGCCCGCGCACACCCCCCCCCCGAGCGCGGGCCGTCCTTAATCTCCGCCCCACCGTGAGTATGGACCACGGTGGGGCCCTTTTTTCGCACCCGCCCGGATTGTCCACAGAACCACGATGACACGTCATCCATCCGGGTGTTCTTCCACAGGTGGGCCGCCGCCCCATTGAATGCGTTGCAGGTGGGGGAGATGGTGGGGCCATGACCGAGACCCACCGCCCGCACCAGCAACCGGCTAGGCGAGCCAGCCGCAACGAGGCTTTCATCCTCGTCGCCGTCGGTGATCCTCTGACCCATCCCGAGGCCATGCACGTCGCCGCGGCGACCGGCCACGGGGTCGTCGACACGGGTGATCCGCGCGACATCACCCGTCACTTCCTGCGGGCCGACGCGGTCCTCGTCGACGCCGAGACCGCCGGCCACGTCGCCACGCTCGGAAGGCGGGAGCGCATCTACTTCCTGACTCCCGACCCCGGGCCGGTGGACTGGCGCGCCGCCCTGACCTGCCATGCAGACCAGGCCTTTCTCCTGCCCGCCCAGGCCCCGGAATTGCTGGCGGAACTCGGTCACGTCAGCAACCCGCGGGGCGGGGCGGGCCAGGGTTCCGCTCCCGGCCGGGACCGGCGCACGGAACCGGCGGTGGGTGGCGGCGGCGCCGTGATCGCGGTGCTCGGTTCCTGCGGCGGCGCAGGGGCCTCCACCCTGGCCGGAGCCATCGCTCGGGTGGCGGCCCAGGGGGAGGCCGGGCCCGTCGCCCTCGTTGACGGCGTCGAAAATTCCGGCGGGCTGGACCTGCTGCTCGGCCTCGAGGAGTCCCCCGGCGCCCGCTGGCCGGACCTGCGGTTGGGGGAGGGGGCGGTCGCCGCCGACGACCTGCGGTCCGCGTTGCCGACCACCCGGGACGGAATAGCGGTGCTCGCCGCCGCGCGTTCCACCATCGCCGATCCCTTTGAACTCGACCCGCAGGCGGTGGCCGCAGTACTTGAATCTCTGGGTTCCGGAACCGGGTTGACCGTCGTCGACCTGGCGCCGGACGGTCCACTCAGCACCTCCGGGGAGGTGGTGCTCAACGCCTGCGACCACGTCGCTCTCGTCGTGCCCGCCGAAGTCCGTCCGGCGGCCGCCGCAGCACGCCTGACCGCCCGTCTCGTGCACGGCCGCACCCCGGTGACGGTGGTCGCCCGCCACCGGGGATGGTCGGGACTGACCCCGGAGGACCTGGAGAAACTCGCCCGGGCTGACGTCATCGCCGAACTCGGGACAATCGCCCGGCTGCCCCGCACCGTGGAGCTGACCGGCCTCCCGGATCCTCTCCCACGCCCCCTGGCGACCGCCGCCCGGGCGGTTCTCGACGAAGCGGGGAGGCGCTGATGGACCCTCACGACGGCCTGCTCGAACGCGTGCAACGGCGTCTGGCCGAGGCCCCCGCCACCGCCACCGACCCGACAGAGCTGGCCCGCCTCGTGCGCCGGGAGGCCGGGGTCATCAGCGACGTCGACGTGCTCGACCTGCTGCGCCGGCTACGGCACGACTCCACCGGCGTCGGCCTGCTCGAACAGATCCTCACCCGCGACGGAGTCACCGACATCGTGGTCAACGGTCCCCGCGACATCTGGTTCGACCGGGGGCGCGGTCTGGAACGGGCGGACCTGTCCTTCGGTTCCGACGCGCAGGTCCGGCAACTGGCCAGTCGCCTGGCCGTGGCCTGCGGTCGCCGACTCGATGACGCACAACCCTTCGCCGACGGCCGCCTCGCCCGCGACGACGGCAGTTCCATCCGGATGCACGCCCTGCTGTCCCCACCCGCGGAAGCCGGCACCTGCCTGAGCCTGCGGGTGCTGCGCCAGGCCACCACGACCCTTGACCAGCTCGTCCCCCGGGGCGCCCTGGATGAGTCGACCGCGGCGCTGCTGCGGACGATCGTCGCCAAGCGCCGCTCCTTCCTCGTCATCGGTGGGACCGGTTCCGGCAAGACCACCCTGTTGGCGGCGTTGCTCGCAGAGGTCGGCCACGACGAACGCATCATCTGCATCGAGGACACCGCCGAACTGCACCCACCGCACCCCCACGTGCTCAACCTGGTCTCCCGCTCCCGCAACGTGGAGAACCGCGGTGAGATCACCATGGCGGACCTGCTGCGGCAGGCCCTGCGCATGCGCCCGGACCGCATCGTCGTCGGGGAGATCCGGGGAGGAGAGGTCGTCGATCTGCTCGCCGCGCTCAACACCGGCCATGACGGTGGCGCCGGGACCATCCACGCCAACTCGCTGGCAGAGGTGCCCGCCCGCATGGAGGCCCTCGCCGCTCTGGGCGGGTTAGACCGCGCGGCCCTGCACTCCCAGCTGGCGGCCGCCGTCGACGTGGTCATCGCCATGCGCCGGGAAGCTGACGGCCGACGCCGCGTCCACCAGATCGGCCTGCTCACCGGAAACCCCGTCACCGCCCGCACTGTGTGGGACGCCGACCGGGGAGCCCTCGAGGGCTTCGCGGGCCTGCTGGGGGAGGACTCATGACCCCGCTCCTGCTGACCTGCGCGGCGCTCGCCCTGGGCGTTCCTGCCCCCGCGGGCCGCACCGGCCACCATCCTCGGTCCCGCCGGACGCCCGGACTCCTCCTGCCCGCGGCCGTGTTCACCACCGTGATCATCTTCCTCACCGTGGGACACCTCAGCGTTGCACTGGCAGCGCTCATCGCCGTGGCCACCGGCACCTGGACCTTCCGGGAGACGCACCGTGGTCGACAGGCCGAGCGTCGGCAGGCGGCCACCGCCACCTTCCTCGGGCACCTGGTCGGGCAGCTGAGCGCCGGGGCCACCATGCCCCGGGCGGTTACCGCAGCCACCGAACAACTCGACGAGAACACCCCACCGGAGGTCGCTGAGGTGCTGCGCGCCACGGCCGGGCACACCCGCCGTGGCGGGGAGGGCGCCGGCCTGCTGCTCGAGGCCGGTGCGCGGGCCCCCGAACTGGCCGCCGTGGGCACCCTCTGGCACATCGCCGACCGCCACGGCATCCCGATCGTCCCGCTCATGGAACAGGCGCAGGCGCGTCTTGACGCCCGTGCCCGCCACCGCGCAGCCACCAGCGCCGCCCTGCAGGGCCCCCAAGCGACCGCCGTGGTGCTCACCCTGCTCCCGGTCGCCGGGATCGCCATGGGTACCGCCATGGGCGCCGCTCCGCTGAACCTGTTGTTCGGCGGCGGGCTGGGAGGGATTCTGCTGGTGGCGGGCGTCGGCCTCGCCGCCGGTGGATTCCTCTGGTCCCGCCACCTGATCGCGGAGGCCGCGGCATGACCATCCCCCTCCTCCTGCTCGCCGGTGCGCTGCTCGTCCCCGCCCCCGGGCTCCTGACCCGCCTGGCTCTGGAATCCCCGGAGTACCCCGCGCGCACCGGGCCGAAGAATCCCCGCGACGGCCCTGCCCGCTTCCGCGCCCGCGCCAACCGGATCGACCGCCTCGCGATCGCCGCCGACATCGATCTCTTCGCCGCCTGCGCCCGCGCCGGGTTGTCGACCTCCGCGGCGGCGCACGCCGTCGCGGAGGCCGGGGCAGACCCGGCGCTCGCTGAACGGTGGCGCTCCGTGGCCGCGTTGCTGGCCATCGGGGTGCCCGCCGAGCGGGCCTGGACCGGCATGGTCGATCTTCCCGGCCTGTCGGACCTGGCGGCCCTGGCGCGGATGTCCCAGCGTTCCGGGGCGGCCGTCGCCGAGGGTAGCGAACGCATCGCCGCTGGCCTGCGGGCGGAGGCCGCCGATGACGCCACCGCCCGGGCGGAACGCGCCGGGGTGTTCATCGCCCTGCCGCTGGCCGCCTGTTTCCTCCCGGCCTTCTTCACCCTCGGGCTCGCCCCGGTGGTGATCGGTCTGGGAACCCGGCTCCTCGCCGGGTGAGACCAACCCACCAACCCTCACACCACCACTGATCAAAGGAGTTTCACCATGTCCGACATCCAGCGCCTCACCCACCGAATTCGCACACTGACCAGTAATGATGACGGTATGTCCACGATCGAGTACGCCATGGGTAGTTTGGCCGCCGCCGCCTTGGCCGCAGTGCTCTACCTCGTGATCAACGGCGGTGGCGTCACCGACGCCATCGAGTCCATCATCACCGACGCGTTGTCCAACACCCCGGGCTGATGGGTCTCGACGACCGCGGTTCCGTCACGGTTGAGGCGGCGCTCAGCCTGTCCAGCCTCGTGCTGGTCTGCGGGCTCATCGTCGGCGCGGTGGCGACCATGGCCGCCCACGTCGCGGCCGTCGACACGGCGGGCGCCGCCGCACGGGCACACGCCATCGGGGTCGGATACCACCCACCGCGTGGACGGGTGGAGGTCTCCGAGTCGGCGGGCACGGTCACGGCTGCCGCAGAGATCCCGGCCGTGTTCGGCGTCATGCGCGCAGAGGCGGTCTTCCCCGTGGAGCACCGGCCATGACGGTGACCGGTTGGGGACCCGGGTTCGATGACCGCGGTTACGCCACCGTCACCACCGCCGGCATCACGGTCGCCCTGTTCGGCCTGTGCGCCGTCGTCGGGGCGGCGGCCTCTCTCGTCATCGCGGAACACGAGGCCGGTGTGGCCGCTGATCTCGCCGCGGTGGCCGGCGCCTGGGCTGCCTACCGCGGGGAGAACGCCTGCGCGGTGGCCGGGCAGGTGGCGGGTCTCAACGGGGCGTCGATGAGCGGGTGCCACACAGAAGATGCGGACGTCACCGTCACCGCGGTCGTGCGGGGGAGGGAGGTGGCCGCGAAGGCCGGGCCGGTCTAGGCGCCGCCGAGCATGGTGACCAGCGCGCCCAGCAGCTTCACCGCCCCGGCCTTGTCGAGCGGGTGGTTGCCGTTGCCGCACTTCGGTGACTGCACGCACGACGGGCAACCGGACTCGCACGGACAGGAACGCACCGCCTCGAACGTTGCCTCGATCCACACCGGGAAGCGGGTGAAACCCTCGTCGGCGAAACCCGCCCCACCCGGGTGCCCGTCGTAGACGAAGACGGTGGGCAGGCCGGTGTCGGCGTGCAGGGCGGTGGACACCCCGCCGATGTCCCACCGGTCACAGGTGGCCAGCAGCGGCAGCAGGCCGATCGCCGCGTGCTCTGCCGCGTGCAGCGTGCCGGGGGTGTCGGCCGCGGAGATCCCCATCGCGGTCAACGCCGCCGGGTCGATCGTGTAGGCCACCGCGCGGGTGACCAGGCGCTGCTCCGGCATTTCCAGCGGCACCAGGTCCGCCGTGGTGCCATCCGCCAACTTCACGAGGTAACCGACCACCCGATCGGTGACCTCCACCTCCACATTCGCCACCCACAGACCCGGGGACGGGTTGACCAACCCACCTTCCTCCGGCTCAGCCAGGATGCGGATGTCCGTCTGAGAGCGGGCGAAGGTCGTGTATTCGGGCGTCTCCGGGTGGGCCAACGCAATATGGTCGTCCAGATCGAGCTCGTCAATGACGAAGCTCTCGCCCTGGTGCAGATACACCGCGCCCGGATGGACCTGGGAGGCGGCGCGCACCGTGTCGACGGTGCCCAACAGGCGCCCGTCGGTGGCGTCGACGATCATGACCTCCCCGCCCGGCCCTCCCCGCAGGCTCACCGCGGAATGCGCGGTCTCCGGGGTGGGCAGGCCGTCCTCCTCCTGGCGCGGCACCGCGAACCAGCCACGCGGGCGTCGCCGCAGCAGGCCCGCCGCCTCCAGCTCTGCGACGACCTCCCCCGCCCCCAGGACGTCGAGGTCTTCCTGCGTCAACGGCTTCTCGACGGCCGCGCAATAGACGTGCCCGCGCAGCACGTACGGGTTCCGGGGGTTGAACACGCTGCGCTCCACGGGTCGGCCCAGCAGCGCCTCCGGATGATGGACAAGGTAAGTGTCCATCGGCTCGTCACGGGCCACCAACATCACCAGCGAACCCTGCCCGCGCCGACCCGCGCGCCCGGCCTGTTGCCAGAAAGAGGCCACCGTGCCCGGGAACCCGGCGGTGACCACGGCGTCCAGGCCACCGACGTCGATGCCCAGTTCCAGGGCGTTGGTCGTGGCCACCCCCAGCAGCTCACCCTCGTCGAGCCTGCGTTCCAGTTCGCGACGGTCCTCTGCCAGATAACCGGCCCGGTAGGAGGCGATCCGTTCCGCGAAGTCAGGCCGGCCCAGGCGGGAGAGTTCCTCCGCGGTGCGCAACGCAACGATCTCCGCGGCGCGCCGGGAGCGCACGAATGTCAGGGTGCGCGCGCCCTCCGCAACCAGGATGGCCATGACGTCGGCGGCCTCGGTGGTGGCCGCCCGGCGCACCGGGGCGCCCTGTTCGCCCTCCACACCCTCAAGGAAACCCGGTTCCCACAGGGCGACGGTGCGGGCGCCGGTGGGGGCGCCGTCCTCGGTGACCGCCACGACCGGGCGACCGATGAGGTTGGCGGCATGCGCGGCGGGATCAGCCGCCGTCGCGGAGGCCAGGATGACGACCGGTTCCGCGCCGTAATGGGCGGCGATCCGCAACAGGCGACGCAGGACGAGTGCGACGTTCGCCCCGAAGACCCCGCGGTAGGAGTGGCACTCGTCGATGACGATGAAGCGCAGGTGGCGTAGCAGACGGGCCCAGCGCTGGTGGTTCGCCAGCATGGACACGTGCAGCATGTCCGGGTTGGTGAACACGAAACGGGTCTGCTCGCGGATGCCCGCGCGCGCCTCGACCGGGGTGTCCCCGTCGTAGGGGGCCGGATGCACCGTCCCCAGGCCGTCCACCGCGCGGGTCAGGCGGGATGCGGCGGCGAGCTGATCGGAACCCAACGCCTTGGTGGGCGTCAGGTACAACCCACAGGCGGTCGGGTCCTCGGCCAACGCGGTGAGAATCGGCAGCTGGTAACCCAGCGACTTTCCCGAGGAGGTTCCGGTGGCCACCACGACGTCGCGCCCCTCGCGTGCAAGCTGCGCGCAGTGCTCCTGATGGGTGTACAGCCGAGTGACCCCCGTCTCAGTCAGGAGATCCCGCAACGGGGGGTGGACCCACTCCGGCCACGGCGCGTGAGCGGCCGGCCGGGCGTCGAGAGTCGTCAGATAAGTGCAGGTGGAGGTAGGTAAACGACGGCTCACGGCGGCGGTGAGATCGTGGCCGAGCGGGTCTGGACCGGTCATCCACACCACCCCTTTTCGTGGGATCTGGCCAAGTTTTTTTGACTAGAAACGAGTTAAGACTATCGCTGGCTCTTGATTCGTGGCACACTGGGTGCTGGTCGCGGTTTCTGCGCAGTGTCTAGGCGATCGCAAGA
>CAYSIP010000008.1:0-16522 GCA_964431055.1 uncultured Corynebacterium sp.
CCTTGGTGCGGGACTTGAGCATGTCGAAGAAGTCGAAGATGATCTCACCCAGCGGCATCGTGTAGCGCAGCTCCACGCGGTCCTCGGACAGGTAATCCATGCCGCCCATCAGGCCGCGCTTGGTCTGGCACAGTTCCATCGTCGGTCCGACGAATTCGGCCGGGACGATGATGGTCATCTTCACGATCGGCTCATAGACCTCCCGCAGCTTGCCACCCGGCCAGTCCGCGGGGTTGTGCACCCTCAACTCGCTGCCGTCCTCCGCGACGACCCGGTAGGTCACCGAGGGGGCGGTGGAGATCAGGTCGAGGTCGAACTCACGCTCCAACCGGTCGCGGGTGATCTCCATGTGCAGCAGCCCGAGGAAACCACAACGGAAGCCGAAACCGAGCGCCACGGAAGTCTCCGGCTCATAGGTCAGCGAGGCGTCATTGAGCTGCAGCTTATCCAGGGCCTCGCGCAGGGCCGGGAAATCAGCCTGGGAGATGGGGAACAGGCCCGAGTAGACCATCGGCACCGGCTCCGCATAACCCTTGAGCGGCTCGGACGCACCCTTATTCGTCCAGGTCACGGTGTCGCCGACCTTGGTCTCGCGGACGTCTTTCACACCGGTGATCAGGTAACCGACCTCGCCGGGGCCCAGGCCGTCGCACTTCTTCGGGGTGGGTGAGACGATGCCGATCTCGAGGATCTCGTAGTCCGCCCCGGCATTCATCATCCGCACCTTCTGGCGCGGGCTGAGTCGACCGTCCACCATGCGGATGTAGGTGACCACGCCGCGGTAGGTGTCGTAGACGGAGTCGAAGATCATGGCGCGGGCGGGGGCGTCGTCCGCGGCCTCGGTGCTGGGCGCCGGGATGAGCTCGACGACCTTGTCCAGCAGCTCGGGCACACCCATGCCGGTCTTGCCGGAGACGCGCAGAACATCCTCCGGCTCGCAGCCGATGATGTTGGCGATCTCGAGGGCGTACTTCTCCGGATCCGCGGCCGGCAGGTCGATCTTGTTGAGGACCGGGATGATCTCCAGGTCGTTCTCCATCGCCAGGTACAGGTTCGCCAGGGTCTGCGCCTCGATGCCCTGCGCGGCGTCGACCAGCAGAATGGCACCCTCACACGCCTCCAGGGCGCGAGAGACCTCGTAGGTGAAGTCGACGTGGCCGGGGGTGTCGATCATCTGCATGACGATCTCCTCCCCTTCGTGCGGGCCGGACCTGGGAACCCACGGTAGGCGCACGTTCTGAGCCTTGATGGTGATGCCCCGCTCGCGCTCGATATCCATGTTGTCGAGGTACTGGTCGCGCATGTCACGCGCCGCGACGACGTTGGAGAGCTGGAGGATGCGGTCCGCGAGCGTCGACTTGCCGTGGTCGATGTGCGCGATGATGCAGAAGTTACGGATCCTGGATGGATCGGTGAACGTCTTCTCCGCAAAATTGGTGGTCATTGAAGTGGCGGCACCTTTCTCTGTAGCTCTCCCCCACACTACCTGACGGCCTCCCGGGGATTAGAGCCCTTCCCGTATGGAGGACTGCCGCACTTTCCGCGCCCTTCCCACCGCACTTCCCGAGACGGGCTTTCCGGATCCCGGGATGCTGTCGCGAGCCCCGGGTGTCCATCGCTGCGACGGCAGTCCGGCGGCACAGCGGACGGCCGGAAGAACCTCGCGGGGAAAAAGATAAAGGATTCCGCATTTAGCTTCCGGCCGTCCCCGGAAGCGACCGGCCCGCGGGACCCGATGACGAAAAATGCCAGCTGAACAGGAGAACAGCCTTTTATCGCCGTGGATCGCCACCCCGACCGCCGGTGTGCCCATTGACGACAGCGCGTCCGATCGATCGCCACGAAGCGGATTCCCCCGGCCACACACCCCGATTCGTATATAACATGGGCCACACTCACGCCGGCGTGAGCAAAATTTGACAGCACCGTTTTCCACCCCCGCCATCCAGTGTTCCGCTGGCAACCAGTCAGCAGGAACCCACGGGCGGGGTCGACAACCAAAGTGCCTGGGTGGCCGCCACCCGCCGTGTACGCAGCGGCCCCGGCGATCACCCGGACACCTGACGTCAAAACCGAGGAGATGACCTGATGTTCTTCCACACTCAGAAACTGCAGTACCCCTCGAAGCCGGAGAAGCCCGACGCCGTCTTCGCCCGTAAGCTCCAGGAGGTGATCGGCGGCCAGTACGGCGAGATCACCGTCGCCATGCAGTACAGCTTCCAGGCCTGGAACTCCCACATCCCGGGCAAGTACCGCGACCTGCTGTTCAGCACCGCCGCCGAGGAGTTCGGCCATATCGAGATGCTGGCGACGATGGTCGCCCAGCTACTGGAGAAGGCCCCGCTCGGCATCACCGAGGACGCCCTCCAGAATGATCCGGCCGTCGCCGCAGTCATCGGTGGCACCGACCTCCAGCAGGCCATCGTCTCCGGCGCCGGCGCCCGCCCGGTGGACAGCATGGGCAACCCCTGGACCGCCGGTTACGTGACCGCCAGCGGCAACCTGCTGGCCGACATGACCTCGAACGTCAACGCCGAGATGCAGGGCCGCCTCCAGGTCGCCCGGCTGTACCACATGACCGACGACCGCGGCGTCAAGGACCTGCTCGGCTTCCTGCTGGCACGCGACACCATGCACCAGAACCAGTGGCTGGCCGCCGCCCGCGACCTGCAGGCCGAGAACAACGAGAATCTTCCGGTCCCGAGCAACTTCCCCCGCGACAAGGAGCACGAGGAGTTCTCCCATCAGGCCATCAACTTCTCCGACGGCGAGCACATGGCTGAGGGCTCCTGGGCCTCCGGGCCCGCCCCGGACGGCCTGGCCAACTTCACCTACGTGGAGACCCCGCCGGACGGTGTCCCGATGAACCCGCCGACGCATCCTGACGCCCGGTTCTACGGCACCACCGAGCTGCCCAACACCATGGAAAAGATGGCCGGCCGCGTGCAGGAGAAGTTCAATAAGGAATAAAACCGGCCCCGATATGCGGTAGTTTTCGTTCCAGGAGTTCTCCTTGCGTTCCACCCGGTCCCGCGGGCGCCCATCCGGCGTCCGCGGGACCGGGTGGAACACCCACCTCCGCATGATCGCATTCCCTCCCCAGTTTTCAGCCTTCTTCACAGAAATGACATCCGCGAATGACGACCGTCGACCACATCTCCCTGATCGCACCCGCCTCCCGTGGTGCCACCAGCCAGATTCTGCTTGAGCTGCTGAGCCGGGATCCGGACGACGCCGGTTCCGAGGTCTCCCACCTCGCAGATGCGGTCGAGCATGCCCTGGCCGACTGCGAGGATCTGCTCACCCACGACGACCTCCAGCTGACCCTGTTTCTGCTCTACCTCCTCCATTACGGGCCGACCCCCTTCGTGGTCGGCGATTGGGAGTGGAACCCCGGCCTGCTCGCGGTCCGGGCGCGGATCGAGCGGGATTTCGAGGAGCGGTTGCGCGCCGTCGTTCAGCTTCCGCAGAAAATGCCCGTCACCGGCGCGGAGGTCACCGAGACCCTGTTCGAGATGACCAACGAGGTCGCCCGTCCCGAACTGGCGATGTGGGCGGGCCGGCACGCCACCGAGGAACAGCTACGGGAGTTTCTCATCCTGCGCAGCATCTACACCCTGCGTGAGGCGGACCCGCACTCCTGGGCGATCCCGCGGTTGCGGGGCCGGGCCAAGGCCGCCCTGGTGGAGATCCAGTCCGATGAGTACGGCGGTGGTCGCCCCGAGCGCCTGCACGCGGCGATCTTCGCCCGCACCCTGCGCGGGATGGGACTCAGTGACGAGCCCGACGCCTACCTCGATCTGGTCCCGGTGGTCACGTTGACCTCGATGAACACGATGAGCTTCTTCGGTCTGCACCGCCGTCTGCGGGGGGCGATCGTCGGTCATCTCGCCGCCTTCGAGATGACCTCCTCGCTGCCGAACAAGCACTACGGGAACGCTTTCCGACGTCACGGTCACGGGGAGGAGATCACCAGCTACTACGACGAGCACGTGGAGGCGGACGCGGTGCACGAGCAGATCGCCGCCCGCGACCTCGCCGGATCCCTGGCCGAGGACGAGCCCCAGCTGGCCGCCGACATCATCTTCGGGGCGGCCGCCAGCCTGCACATGGATGACCTCGTGGGGGGTCACATGAAGGCCGCGTGGCACGAGGGCCGGTCCGCCCTCCGGGAGCTGCCATGAGCCTGCCGGACAGTGAACCCAACCTCGAATACCTCCTGCCGTTGAAGTGGAGCGACGACGAGGGCCTCGATGAGCTGGCGGAGTACCTGGGCTGGGTCATCAACCACGCCCGGGTCACGGTCGTCGACGGTTCCACCCCCGAGGCACGTGCCCGCCACGAGGCGGCCCTGCCCGAGCAGGTCAAGGTCATCGCCGCCGACCCGGGCCTCGCACTCAACGGCAAGGTCGCCGGCGTGCTCACCGCCATCCCGACGCTGCGCGCGGAGAAGGTCATCATCGCCGACGATGACGTGCGCTACACCGCGGCCACCCTGGCGCGGATGTCCGAGGCGTTGGACGACCACGACCTCGTGCGCCCCCAGAACCACTTCGTCACGGCCGACGGCTCCCCGCTGCCCTGGCACGCCCGCTGGGACACCGCCCGCAGCCTGCTCAACCGGGCCTTCGGCGCCGATTACCCCGGCACCCTCGGGGTCCGGTTGGAGTACCTGGCGGACGGTTACGACGGGGACGTGCTCTTCGAGAACCTCGAACTGATCCGCACCGTGCTCGCCCGTGGTGGCCGGGAACTGTCCGCCCTCGACATCTACGTCGACCGCCGCCCGCCCTCGACGCCGCACTTCTTCAACCAGCGGGTGCGCCAGGCCTACGACAGTTTCGCCCAACCCGGTCGCCTCGCGGTCGAATTGGCGGTCCTGCCCGCCGCGCTCCTCAGCCTGCGACGCCCGCGATGGTTGCTGGCCGGCGTCGTCGGCACTGTCGCCGCGGCCGAATCCGGTCGCCGACGCAGCGGTGGGTACCGCGTCTTCCCCCGCACCGCCGCGCTGTGGGCGCCCCTGTGGGGCATGGAACGCGGGTTGTGCAGTTGGCTCGCCCTCATCGAACGGGCCCGCGGCGGCGTTCGTTACCGCGACAGCCGCTTGTCGACGGCCGCCCATTCCCTGCGCACCCTGAAGACCCGCGAAGAACATAGGAGCCTCACCCATGCCTGAGAACGACCAGCCGACCGTCATCACCGCCTGCCCCGACGGGCCCCTGCTCGTCCGCGGCGACTTCGCCATCGCCCTGCAACCGGGTGAGGAACCGCAACGGCCCGACCGCCGGGTTGTCGCCCTGTGCCGTTGCGGCGCCTCCGGCATCAAGCCGCTGTGCGATGGCACGCATAAACTCACCCGCTTCCGGAGCCACGACTCCAAGTGGGTCGAGATCGATGGAGAATAAGCTCCACTTGCCCTCCACCCCCGCTTCCGGACGAGCCAACGTTTCATGTTTCCCACATAAGGGTTAGTATGGGGTCGTCATCAGGTAGTGATTCAGACCACGCAGGAGGGCGATCATCGGTGATGGGGGCAGTGGGCGCACTCCCCGACCCCCGGTGTGGTCCATCAGATTCCGCCACGGCCAACCACACGAGTACACGCTTCCGCCCGACGCCACCCCCTCATGGGGTGTGACGGAAGGGGCGGGTGAAACAGTGTGAGCCGACACGGCGATATACCTGCCAGAGAGGCAGTCGACACCGCTGCCGGGTTTTTAAGCGATAGTTCAGGACACAGGATCAAAGGCATGAGGCTCAGGCAGCGCATCAGGAAGCAGTTCAAGAGAACCTGGGGAAAAGTGCAGAGCCGCCTGCCCGCACCCGAACCGGGCGAATCCCTCGACGACGGCCTGGCGCGCATCAACGAACGCCTCGGCCTGCACTCCGAATACCGTCCGGACATGGCCCGGGCGGCGGCCACCAACATCCGGGTCGAGCCGACGGAACGACTTTCGCGCAACATCTACTACGCCCCCGACATGGACGGCCAGGCCGAGCCTGGCGAGGTCGTGTGGATCTGGGCCCCCAGTGACGGCCCGAACCACCCTCCCCGGGAACGCGCCGTGCTCGTCGTGGGCCGCACCCGCCACACGATCCTCGGTCTGCTGATCTCCCCGAACCCCGAGCACGACGGCGAGGAGCACTGGCTCGACATCGGCGCCGGTGAGTGGGACGTCTCCGGTCGCCAGTGTTGGATTCGCCTGGACCGGGTCCTTGAGGCCCCGGAGCGCGGCATCCGCCGCCAAGGCGCCCTGTTTCCGCAGCCGCGCTTCGAGCGCATCGCCAATAAGCTGCGCGCCAGCTACCAGTGGGCCTGAGGAATTTTGCTCTTCCATCCCCGGGCCTGCTAAAATTTCGCTGTTATTCACTTCCGGGCGCGCAGGTCGGGGCGGTCAGGACCTTGGGTCCGCTCTTCGAATATCTGCGCCGGGGACCAGATGGTCCGGGACATGTCCGGCTGGTGGGTCACTGACACCAATCATTCGACTTCAAGAGGTAATTCACGATGGCAAACATCAAGTCCCAGAAGAAGCGCAACCTGACCAACGAGAAGGCGCGCCAGCGTAACCAGGCCGTCCGCTCCGCCGTGCGCACCGAGATCCGTAAGTTCCGTTCCGCTGTCGAGGCCGGCGACAAGACCGCCGCCGAGACCCAGCTCCGCGCCGCTTCCCGCGCTCTGGACAAGGCCGTCTCCAAGGGCGTGTTCCACCGCAACAACGCCGCCAACAAGAAGTCCAGCATGTCTCTGGTCCTCAACAAGATGGCCTAGCCTGCTCCTGCTTGTGGAAGAAGCTCCCCGCCTTTTGGGCGGGGAGCTTCTTCTTTTCCATGAGGTGGAGGGGCACGCGCCCCGGGGTCAGATCAGGTCACTGAGCCCGTTGAACACGAGCACGCCCCCGGCGACGAGGAAGAAGATCCCGGCGCTGATGTCGATCCAGGGACCGGCGTTGAGCAGCCGCTGCCGCATCCGCGGAGTGGAGATGAACAGCGCCATCGCCATCTGCAACGCCAGCGACGATACGGAGAGCACCGCGATGACCAGCAGGGCAACCCCCATTCCGGGTTCGGGGGGTAGCAGCGGGGCGATCATGGCGGACAGAAAGAGTACGATCTTCGGGTTCGACAGGTTGGTCGTCAGACCCCGCCAGAACGCGGAACGCACGGAGCCGAGGCGGGCGGCGGCGGCCTCGATATTCAACGGTGGGCTGCTGCGCTCGGCCCAGCCGCTGACCAGCATGCCCCGGCCCATCCACATCAACCACGCGCCGCCGACCAGCTGAACCACCCCGAGGACCGCCGGAAAGGCGGTCAGCAGCGCCGCCGCACCCAGCACGGTGAGCGTGCACCAGAAGATCACCCCGATCTGGATGCCGAGGGTGGTGGCCAGTGCGTGACGGCGGGAACGGGTGGCCATCCGGGTCACCAGCATGATGTCGGGGCCCGGGGAGGCTGCTCCCGCCAGGTTCAGGAGGACGAGCGTGCCCAGTTGGGCGAGGTTCACTCCCCCACGCCGAGGCGACCCAGCAGGTCGTCACGGCCGAACATGCGGGCGCAGTCGATAGCGGTCGGGTGGCCGATCGTCGGGTCGGCGCCGGCGTCGAGAAGAGCGTCGACGACCTCGTTCTCCTTCTTGAAAATCGCGCCGGCCAGCGGCGACTGTCCCCGGTCGTTGAGCTTGTTGATGTCGGCGCCACGCTCGATCAGGCCACGCACCAGCGTCGGCTGGCCGCCGTAGGCGGCCAACATCAGCAGGGTGTTGCCGTCCTGGTTCATCAGGTCGACGTTGAGGCCCTGGTCGATGACGGCGAGCAGGTCCTGGTTGCCTTTGCGGGCCATATCGAAGAGCTGGGTGGCCAGCTCCTGCACATCTTCGGGGATCTCAGTCATGCGAACAGTTTAACCCGCGAGCTCGGAGATCCGCCGGACCGCCTGCTCAATCGCGAATTCGGGATCCCCACCCTGCCCCTTGACCTCGGCGTCCAACTCCGCGACGACGATGACCGCCTCCGAGACCGCGTCACCTGACCAGCGGCGGGCGACCTTGGCGGTCTTCTCGATGACGAACGGCGGTAACCCCAGGACCCCGGCCAGGGAGCGGTAGTCGGTGGTGCGGGTGGAGTACAGGCGTGCGATGGTGCCGACCTTGGAGCTCAAGGCCGAGGCCAGCATCACCGGGTGGCTGCCTAACTGGAGCGCGCGGCGGGTGCTGGCCACCGCCCGCGAGGTCTGTCCCGTCACGGCCAGGTCGGCGATGTCGAAACCGGAGACCTCCGCCACCCCGGAGTGATACTCGCGCACCGCGGCGGCGGTGATCTCTCCGTCGGTGTCGGCGATCAGCTGGGACACTGCGGAGGACAGCTCCCGCAGGTCCGAACCGACGCCCTCGAGGAGGGCATGGACGACGTCCGGGGTGGGGCGCTGGCCGTGGGAGCGGAATTCGTTGGTCACCCAGCTCACCCGCTCGGAGGGTCGGACCGGATCCGCCGGGTGAACCTCGGCGATCTTCTTGAACTTCGGCACCAGGGCCTTCTGCCGTCCCCCACCGGTGTGCTGGATGATCAGGTGGATGCCGGGGGCGAGGTCACGGCAGGCGCGGAGCAGCAGCTCGGCGGGTTCCTTGCCGGCCTGCTCCGTTTTGGTGATGGTCACGACGCGGTCCTCACCGAACAGCGAGGGGCTGGTGGCGTCGATGAGCTCAGGACCGGTCAGATCGCCGGCACGCAGGGTGGTGATCTCCAGTTCACCGCCCGCGGGCACGCCGGCCCGAGCCTGCTCGATGATGTGGCGGCGGATGCGTTCGGCGAGGAACTCCTCCTCGCCGAGGATGAGATGGACAGGTGCCACGGACATGCCGTCCATCGTGCCACACCGGGGCCTCAGAACCGTCCGTCGCGGGCGTGCTGGGTGCCGTCGGTGTGGAGGCTGACCTCCCCGTCGCGGTGGGGAAAGAGCACCGGCACCCCACCGCGGGTGACGGTGGGCCGATCGGCGGCACGTCCCGAGTCATCGAGGACCACGATCACGCGGGTGCCGGTCGGTGCCTGGGGTACCTGCTCGACGGCGTCGACGACCGCGACCGAACCGGGTGGCAGGGACTCGAGCGGGAGCTCGGGAGCCCCGGCCCCGGAGGAGCTCCCGGCGTGCAGGGACCAGAGGAAGAACACCACCACCCCGGTCAACACCTTCCAGGGGTGCCCGGCGAGCAGGGCGGCGATGATCCAGCCGTAACTCACCGCCACCCATCCGGGGCCGGCCGGCACCACGGCGTTGGGCAGTGTCGCGCACCATTCGGCCACGGTGTGGATCCACCAGGTGCAGGGCTCCAGGACCTTCAGGAACACGGCCTCCACTTCCCCGGGCAGGATGCTGAGGCCGGCGGCGATGAGCCCGAGGACGGTCACGGGTGCCACCACCGGGGCGACGAGCACATTGGCCAGCACGGAGACCAGGGACACCTGCCCCGCCATGAGCGCGATGATCGGCATGGTGAGCAGGTCCGCGGCGATGGCCACCGCCAGCGCCCGGACGAGAATGTCGGGTAACCGGGTGAGCGCCAGCGGCCGGTACAGCAGGGGGTGCAGGGCGACGATGCCCGCGGTCGCCGCCACCGACAGCGCGAACCCGTAGGAGACCGCCAGATCGGGGTCCCACAACACCAGACCGATCACCGCCAGACACAACCCGTGGACCGGTTCCATGCGGCTGGAGTTGAGCACCGCCAGCAGCCCCACGAGCCCGGTGACGGAGGCGCGCAGCACGCTCGGTTCGGTGCCCACGAGCCCCACGAAGATGAACAGGGCGCCCGTGGCGGCGGCGACCTGGACGCGCGGGCCCAGGGTGAGCAACCGACAGACCACCACCGCGGCGGTGGTCACGATCGCGACGTTGGCCCCGCTGACCGCGCTGAGGTGCGACAGCCCGGTGTCGATGTAGAGCTGTTGTTCGGTGGCTGTCTGCCGGGAGGTGTCCCCGAGCACCATGCCGGGCACCAGCCCCTGGGAGGCGGGGCCCACCACCGCCGCGACCGATTCACCGAAGGTGTCACGCACCATCGAGGCGAAGGCCGCCATGCCGTCGGGCGCCTCCTCCACGACGACCTCACCGGAGGCGACGTGGGTGCCTAGGCCGGGACGGTCCGAAGCGGTCCATCTGACCCCGGCCGTGACCGTGGCCCCGGTCACCACGCCGTCGGGCAGGCCGTCGGTGAACACCGGCAGCTGCGCCGGATGCCCCGGTACCGACAGGCGCACCAGATGGCGGCCAGGGGTGAGCTCGGTGGGGTGGGCGGTGACCGTGCCCGACACCACCTCCGACAGCTGGGCCCCGGCGGCCTCTGCCTGCCGTTGACGGATGTGGGTGGCCAGGAGCGCCACCAGTCCCAGCGAGCCGGTGATGATCGCCTGGCCCGGTTGGCGCAGCACCAGCAGGACCACCGCCACTCCCGCCGCCAGACCTACCGCGGCAGGCAGCGAATCAGCCACCAGCAGGCACAACGTGACGGCCCAGACCAGCAGAGCGGTCGGAACCAACCGCAGTTCGCTCACAAGGCCACCTGCTCCTTGAGGGCCTCGTATTTGGCGGGTCCGATCCCCTTGACCTCGAGCAATTGTTCCGGGGCGGTGAATCCGCCGGTCGACTCCCGGTGCGTGATGATCGCCTCGGCGGTCTTCTCCCCCACCCCGTCCAACGTGGTCAGCTCGGTCACCGTGGCCGAGTTCAACGACACCCGCCCGTCGGCGGCTACGGCCGCCTCACCGGCACCGCCGCCGCCGCCGTCACCGCCGTTGTCACCGCTGCCACTGTCCCCGACCGCCCCCGGGACCACCAGCTGCTGCCCGTCGGCGAGGCGCTGGGCCTGGTTGAGGGAGACCAGTTCCGCACCGGGCAAGGGTTCAGCCACGGCCAGGGCGTCGGCGACCCGGGCGCCCGGAGCCAGGGTGACCAACCCCGGGCTGGTGACCTCCCCGATGACCGAGACCACCAACTCCCCGTCAGCGGCGGTTCCCGTGGCGCCAGGGGCCTCCGGCAGGGCGTTCAGCTCCACGGCGGCGGCCCGGTCCCCCACCCCGGGTATCCCCGGGGCCAGGGTGTCCGGCGCCGGTCCATCCCCGGGGCCCGAGCGCAGCAGCAGCCAGGCAACCACGAGGAGGACGACCACGCCTGCGAAGAGGGCGGCGTGCCGCGGAGGAATCGCCCAGCGGGGCGTGGGGTAGGTGACGTCGAGGAGATCCTCCTCCCCGGTGGGACGGGTCAGATCCTTCAGACGGCTCACTGCGCTCATGACGCTCACGCTAGAACCGGCTCAACCGGCCCGCGAAGCCCCACCCGCAAAGCTGTGGACAATCACGTTGAAACATCACCGACATGTGGACAACCCTCGGTCACCCGGCAGCCGGCGGTGCTAATCCTCCGGCAGCGTGGTAAAAACCGCGGAGACCCCGATGGCCCCGGGGCCGGCGTGTACCGCCAGGGTGTTCTCCATCTCGAGGCACATGATGCTGGATCCCTCAGGCAGGGCCTCCTCGAGCAGTTCCTTCAGATCATCGGCGGCGTCGGCGGCGTCGTTGTGCTGGATAGCGAGGAACACGGGTTCATCGCCGGCACGTTCGCTCACCAGCTCGACGAGCCGGGCGAAGGCCTTCGTCTGGGTGCGGGTCTTGCCGGCCAACTCCAGTTTTCCGTCGCGGACCTGCATGATCGGTTTGGTGGCCAGCAGGGCGGCCGACAGCAGCGTCGTGGCCGCCGACATCCGGCCGGAGCGGCGGATCTCGTCGATCCGGTGCAGGTAGAGCCAGGTGGCGGAGCGTTCCAGAGTGTCCACGGCCATCTTCCGGCAGGTCTCTAGATCCGCGCCCTCGAGTGCGAGTTTCGCCGCCGCCATTGCCGCGGCTCCCACGGCCATGCCGACCGACCCGCTGTCGACGACCGCGACGGTGTCGGGGAACACGGCCGCCGCCTGGACCGCGGAGGAATAGGTCGAGGACAGTTCCTTCGACAGGTGCAGGGCGAGGACGCCGTCGTCCCCGCCACGCTCGAGCTGGCGGGCATACGCCGCAGTCAGCTCAAGTGAGGACAGGCCGGCGGTGGAGGCGTCCTCGTCCTCGCCTTTCATGACGTGCAGCTCGACGACGGTGATGCCGAGTTCCTCCACGACCGTCTCGGGCAGGCCGGCGGAGGAGTCAGTGACGATGCGGACCGACATTTATCCCATGTTCCATCCGTCGAGGTACCACTGGGCGTCGACGACGGTACCGGGGGTGAACTCCACCGACCCGCGTGCGACCTCATCGGAGGCCTCCGCGCCACCGGGGAAATAGCGGGGGCGGGCCGTCAGCTGGGACCAGGAGGTGTTGCGCAGCCCGGAGAAGATCGGATACATCTCCACCGCCAGACCCAGCAGATTGGAAGTCAACGCGGAGATCGTGCCGCCGTGGGCGACGAACAGGACGGTGCCGCCCTCCCAGTCGTCGTAGGAGGCCATCAGTTCCTCGACGACCGGCCGGGCCCGCTTCGCGACGTCGATACGCGACTCACCACCGGGCGGGGCCCAGGTGGCGTCGTGACGCCAGGCCGCGCGTGCCCCCGGCGAGGACGCGTCGACCTCCGCGGTGGTCTTCGACTGCCACTGCCCCAGGTGGGTCTCCCGCAGGCGGGCGTCGGTGTCCACCTCCGAGGCGTCGAGTCCGAGGATCCTGGCGATGATCTCGGCGGTGTCCTGCGCGCGGGTGAGATCGGAGGAGACGATGTGCCGGATGTCCTGACCGCGGAGTTTCTCCCCCGCCGTCCGTGCCTGTTCCCGACCTGTCTCGGACAGCTGTGTGTCCAGCTGACCCTGCATACGACGCGTGGCGTTGTAGTGGGTCTGCCCATGGCGGATCAGGATCAGGCGGCGGCTCATGGGTCTAGTAAACCCCGTCCTCGTCGTCCCCGTCCCCGGGAGCTTCCGTGGCGAGCGGAATTTCATCGATGGACTCGACGCGGCGGACGTCAACCTCGTCCGACCAGTCGCCGGGACGCTCGGGCAGAGGGACGCCGTCGATCTCGATCAGGGGGCAGTCGCGGTAGAGGCGGTCGAGGCCGTAGAACTCGCGTTCGGCCTCGCGCTGGATGTGGACGACGAAGCCGCCGTAATCCAGCAGCACCCACCGGTTCTCGCGGTTGCCCTCCCGGCGCATCGGCTCGGCGCCGGCGGCGGTCAGCTGATCCTCGACCTCCTCGACGATCGCGTTGACCTGGCGCTCGTTGTCGGCGGAGGCGACCACGAAGATGTCGCTGATGGCCATGACGCCGGAGACGTCGATGACCGCGATGTTGCTGGCCTGCTTCTCGTCGGCCGCCAGCGCGGCGATGCCGGCGAAGCGGCGGGACTCGTCAGAAACTGTCACTCAGTATTCCTTCTGTTAGTGCGTGTTGTGTCTTAGTTTCCCATGAACGGGCCAGAATATCCTAGTCGGAGACATTTACCGGCCGGGTGGGACCCGCGGTCACCCGACTGTCGCGGTACAACTCGTTCTTCGCGATGTACTGCACCACCCCGTCCGGCACGAGGTACCAGACCGGCTGACCCGCCGCGGCGCGCTCGCGACAGTCGGTCGAGGAGATCGCCATGGCGGGCACGTCGATCAACGAGACCCGTTCGCGGTGGACCTCCGGCAGGATCTCGTCGCTGAGCGCGTAACCGGGACGGGTCACGCCGACGAAGTGGGCCAGCTCGAACATGTCCTCCCAGTCACGCCAGGAGATGATGGAACCCATCGCATCGGCGCCGGTGATGAAGAAGAACTCCGCTCCCGGATACTGGTCCCGCAGATCGGTGAGGGTGTCGACCGTGTAGGTCGCCCCGCCCCGGTCGATATCCACGCGGCTGACGCCGAAACGCGGGTTCGAGGCCGTGGCGATCACCGTCATCAGGTAGCGGTGCTCAGCGGCCGTGACCTGCTTGTCGGCCTTCTGCCATGGCTCGCCCGTCGGCACGAACAGGACGGTGTCCAGCTCGAAGATGTGGGCGACCTCACTGGCGGCCACCAGGTGGCCGTTGTGGACCGGATCGAAGGTCCCACCCATGATGCCGATGCGCTTAGGCGTGCTCATGGGTGGGAAGTATAGCCCTTCAGCCAGGAAGCGAACTGGTCAACGACCATCACATCCGCCTCGGAGGCGGCCCCCGGGAGGAAATATTCGTTGTGCACCCCGCCGTGGGAGGTCAGGGCGGTAACGACCGCGCCCGCATCGACGTCACAGATGAAATCCCCGGGCAGGCAGTAGTTGAGGCGCTTGTCGGTCGGCGCCCCGAGCCGCAGCCTCGGTGGCATCTGACGGAACACCCCACCGCGCACCGGGTGGGTGACGATCCCCCGGTCACCCGGGGCCAGCAGGGGGTTGCCCAGGTAGATCACCCCGGCCAGCCGGTCGGCGCCGTGAAGCCACTGCTCCTGCAGCGTCAGTACAAACGCCCCCTGTGAGAAGCCCAGCAACAGGTAGCCGGGCCGGCACCCGGTGCTCGCCTCGTAGCCTGCCAGCGTGGCCCGGATGCCGGTGAGGGACGCCCCCACGCTGTCGACCAGTTGCGTGGCCGCGTTGTCGACGATCCGGTGGGCGGGGGTTTCGGCGAGGACACCGTTCAGCCGGCGGGCGGCCTCGACGCCACCGATCTCCTCCCCCTCCGCCGCCAGCTCAGGCACCGGCAGGGCCGCCGGATAGACGGTGTCGTCCAGGGCCAGTACGGGAACGTCGGCCATCAGCGACTCACCGGTTCGCTCAAGGTGGCGTTGCTCGGCGAACAACAGGAACCCGCGGAGGGTCTCGGCCTCGAAACCGTTGGAGACCCACGGCGCCTGTGGACCGTAACCGGTGGGTTGCAGGTCATGGTTCTGTTCACTGCCGCGGGCCGCCACGACCGCCACCTCCGGGCAACGATCCGCACCGGCCTCATCCCTCACGCCCAGGGTCGGCGAAGCGGACACCGTGGCGGCCGTGATGGGCAGGACAGCGGATGCGATCAAGGCGGACGTCACCGCGCGCAGAGAAATCCTTTTGAACACGAGAGAGCCTCCCCACGTGACGCCGGTTACACTTCCTGCGGCAAGGATAGATCATCGGCAGGTCCCCTCGTCATGTTTCGGGGAGGGTCAGTGGCGCGCTTCGTCCACCCAGGAGGCGAAGGCCTCCATCACCTGACGGTCACCCGCCGTGTCCCACCGCGCGTAACCCTGCTCGCGGAGACGCTGGGCCTCCGCAGGATCCCCCTTCATCCGGGAGAGTTCGCAGAACCCATCACCGGGCAGGCAGTAGTTGAGACGGTTTTTGGTGGTCACCGGCTCGGACTCACTCCTGGCGAGGGGCCGCAACAGCTGGCCGACCATTGCCGGGAACCCGGTCTCGGGGCCTTCCTGGCCGGTCGGCTCCTGTGGGCCGAGATAAAGTGCACCGGCGAGTTGGCCCCGCTCGGCCAGCGCCCGCTCCTGTCCCGCCAGGAGGGTCGCCCCTTCGGCGGCACCGACGAGGATGTACTGCGGGCGGCAACCCGTGGCGGCCTCATACTCACGGACGGCCAGGTTCCCGTCGGCCCGGTCACCTGTCCCGTCGCCGTGAAAATCCTCGACGCTCGTAGCGACGGCCGCCACCAGCGGGTGGGCGAGCCTGCTGGCCAGGAGAAGGGTGTGCATCACGCCGTCTGACGCGGAGTTCGGCGATTCTGACGGGTAATGTCGCGGCTCAAACCCCACGACGTGCACGTCGGCCATCAGGGAGTCCCCGTTGTGCCTGGCACGGTAGAGTTCCTCGGTTTTCTGCAGGAAAGCTCGGACCGTGCGGTCCTCGTGACCGTTGGACAGGCGGATGGACTCCGAGCTGTAACGGGTCGGTAGAAATTCCCTGCCCCGCTCGTCCCCCGTCGCTGTGAGTACCACGACGTCCGCGCACTCCTGCATCGCCTGGACCGGTGACTGGGCTTGGAATTCCGGGGCGTCAGTCTGCGGAATGGCGCGCACCGAGGAGACCGTCAGGACACTCACGAGCAGGAGAATGACGGTCACGAGACTGAGTAACCGCCCCGCCCGGCCGGTGAGGCCGGGGAGGGCGGACAGTCCGTGAAGGCGCAGCATGTGAATTCCCCTGTTTCAAGTTTGACACTCTGACCTTAAGGGGAAAAGCTCCACAATGCACATCCAGGTGACCGACAGACTGACCGCGACCGTCCCAGCTCACACACAGGTCGATTTCAGGGGAAGGTCACGGGCGGGTGTGGCCCGTGCCCTGAAGAATCCACTTCGTTGAGGTGAGCTCCGGCAGCGCCATGGGGCCACGGGCGTGCAATTTCTGGTTGGAGATGCCGATTTCCGCTCCCATGCCATAGACCTCACCGTCGGTGAAGGCGGTGGAGGCGTTGATCATCACGGCAGCGGAATCGACCTCGTCGGCGAATTTCTGGGCGGTGACGATGTTGTTGGTGGCGATGCCCTCGGTGTGGCCGGTGGACCACCGTGCGATGTGCGCGATCGCGCCCTCCACGCCGTCGACG
>CAYSIP010000008.1:16532-28461 GCA_964431055.1 uncultured Corynebacterium sp.
GAAGGAGAGGTACTCGTCACCCCAGTCGGACTCGTCCGCCTGGACAACGTCCTTCGCGCCGAAAGCCTCGAGCTCGGCGACCTCGCCGTGGACGGTCACGCCGGCGTCCTGGAAGGCGTCGACGATCTGCAGCTGCGCGGCGTCGCCGAGGGCGGCGTCGATGAGCACCGTCTCGGTGGCGTTGCACACCGAGCAGCGACGGGTCTTGCCGTTCAGCGCCATCTCGATGCCCTGAGCGAGGTTGGCGTCACCGTCGATGTAGAAGTGACAGTTGCCGGTGCCGGTCTCGATGGCGGGCACCGTGGCACCGGTGACGACGGCCTCGATGAGCCGGGCGCCACCGCGGGGGATGACGACGTCGACGAGTCCGCGGGCGGTGATCAGGTCCTGCACGGAGTCGTGGGTCTTGCACGGCAGCAACTGGACGGTCTCCCGCGGCAGGCCGAAACGCTCCACGACGTCCTGCAGCAGCTCCACGAGCTGCGCGTTGGAGTGTTTCGCGGTCTTCGAACCACGCAGCAGCGGCACATTGCCGGACTTCAGGGCGAGACCGAAGGCGTCGACGGTGACGTTGGGGCGGGCCTCGTAGACCATGCCCATCACGCCGAGCGGCACCCGGATCTTGCGCATCTGGATGCCGTTGGCCATCACTCCGCCCTCGAGCACCTCGCCCACCGGGTCCTTGAGGTCGGCGACCTTGCGCAGGCCACCGGCGATACCGGCGATGCGGTCGGCGTCCAGGCTGAGGCGGTCAATGAGGGATTCGGCCATGCCGTTGGCGCGGCCTTCGTCGATGTCCTGCTGGTTGGCGGCCAGGATCTGGTCGGTGGCCTCAATGAGGGTGTCGGCCGCTGCATTGAGGATCTCGTTCTTGCGGGGGGTCGGTAGCTGCGCCAGGACAGGGGCCACGGCCTTCGCTGCGCGGGCCTTGGTCAGGACCTCCTCGCGCTCGGCGGCACGGTCGACGGTCAGTTCGTTCTTCTGATCAATGGCGGCATTCGTCATGGCCCCCAGGGTACAGGACGTCCCGGTGGTGTCGAACACGTTTTCTGTCCGCCCCGGCGTGGGGTCCCCCTCCGCGAGAACTTCTTGCCTAGGAAACTCCAGAACCAACGGAGATCCCATCGTGGTCCGTGGTCCGGGCGGGTAGATGGATCAGCGGCTCGGTCGCCCCGGCAGACGGGAGGAGGAATCGGGTTCTCGGAGGTCAGCGTTCCTGGGGCGCAGCATCCCCGGGATCCTCGTCGTCCGGAAAGTCGCCTTCAGGGGCGTCGTTGTCGAGGCGCTCCTGCCAGGCGCGCTTCGCCTCCCGCGATTTCCGGTAGCGGCGCACCGCGATGGCCCCGATGACCAGACCGATCAACACCGGAACCCAGACCCGCGAATACTCCGCCAGGAACTCCACCCACCCGGGCAGTTCGATGGCGGGCAGCCGCCAGTCCGGCCAGTCGATGTCCGGCCACGGGATGTCGATGTCCGGCCAGGGAATGTCAATCTCCCAATCCGGCAGGAGCGAGCGCAGCCATGCGATCAACGGCCCGATGATCGCGGCGATCAACGGCCCGAGGAAAATGATCCCCAGCGCCCAACCACCCTTGCTCAGGCCCGCCAGCAGCGGATACACCACCCGTTTCCAGGGTGATGCCGCCATCGCCGCGTACCGGTCGGCCGCCCTGGAGCCCTGCGGGGGATCCAGTTCCACACCCGGTTGCCCCTCGTCCTGGAAGATGATCGTGCGCACCCACGAATCCAGGAAGTTACTCTCGATTTTGAGCCTCGGTGCCTCAAAGGCCGGCAGCGATTCAGTGAATTTGCCGTTCTCGAGGCCCTCGAGGTGTTTGTCCTTGCAGGAGATCTTCGCGTTTGCGAGGTCTTTCAGACGGGCCATCGGCCTGCCGTCGAGGGTGACCAGGATCCGGCGCGGCACGTCATCGAGTCCGAGCTTGCGCAGCTTGCCCTTCAGTTCCCTGGTTTCTTCGTCGTCCTCGTCCGCGGCATCGCGGGTGACCGCCTCCTTCTCCCCCACCGGAAACCCCGGATCCAGCTCGGCCAGCCGCGCGGCGGGACCGACATGCACCTCGATCAGGCCCCGGTCAGGGTGCTCGAGGCGCCAGGTCTCCACCGGTGGCGGTACGCCACCGGCCGGGCCGTCGAGCCCGCGGTCGCCCATGATCAGTCAGGGGTCCTTCCAGGTGGTGGGGTGGTGGTCACGCTGACCTGGGTCAGTAACCGTTCGCGGGGTCGATCTCATTGGGCATGCGCTCCCCGGCCTCGAAGGCGGCGGCATTGGCCACGATCAGCCCGCCGGCGCGCTCCCGGATCGCCCGGTCCGTGTTCGCCGTGTGCGGGGTGATCAGACAGTTCTCCAGGTCCCACAGGGGATGGCCGTCCGGCAGCGGCTCCGGATCCGTGACGTCGAGGGCTGCCCCCGCGATGGTGCCGTCGCTGAGGGCGTCGACGAGCGCGTCGGTGTCGATGAGCGGCCCGCGGCCGACGTTAACCACCACCGCCGACTCCTTCATCTTCGCGAGTACCTCCGCGTCGACCAGGCCCCGGGTCTCGTCGGTCAGGGGCATGAGCAGCACGAAGTAGTCGGCCTCGGACCAGACGTGGTCGGCGTCGGCCATGGCGTAGGTTTCGTCGGCGCCGGGGACCTCACGGCCGGAGCGGGTCACCGCGACGGTGCGCACCCCGAAAACACCCAGCATGTCGATCAGCTTCACCCCGATGCGCCCGGCGCCGATGACGGCGACGGTCTTGTCATCGAACAGCCAGCTCTTGTTGCGGTCGATGTCGTCCCGGACGCGGAAGGACTTCGCCAGGGTGACGGTCTTGTGCATGTGCAGTTGGGCCAGCAACAGGGCGATGGTGGACTCGGCGACGGTGTCGTCGTAGAGGCCCGAGGCGTTCGCCCACCGCAACTCCCCGGGGGTGATCAGACCGGCGTCATTGAGGGCGTCGACCCCGGCGTAGGTGGCCTGCACGTAGCGGACATTCCCCGGCAGGTCGGCCGGGAAGTCCGCGGGCCCGCCGTTGAAGACGAGAAATTCGGCCTGTTCCAGGTCGGTGACGTGCTCATGGCCGGCGGCTTCCACCTCGGTGATGGTCGCCGGCCAGGGGTCGGGCAGAAAAGCGAACTTCATGTGGGACTCCTTCAACCGTCATTGGACTGCCATCACGCTACCGGGATTCGACCGGGCAGTCCCCCTCGGTGTCCGGCGTCAGTACCCCGCCTCGACGTCGACTTCGGTGGGCATGCGCTCCCCGGCCTCGAAGGCGGCGGCGTTGGCGATGATCTGAGGGGCGATCATCTTCTGCGCCACCCGCCCGGTGGCCGCGATGTGCGGGGTGATGGTGCAGTTGTCCAGTCGCCACAGCGGGTGCCCGTCGGGCAGCGGCTCCGGGTCGGTCACGTCCATGGCGGCGCCGGCGATCTGCCCGGTGCTCAGCGCCTCGACCAGATCATCGGTGTCGATCAGGGGGCCGCGACCGACGTTGACCACCACCGCCGATTCCTTCATCTTCGCGAACACGTCGCGGTTGACCATGCCGTGGGTGTCGTCGGTCAAGGGCATGAGCAGCACGAAGTAGTCGGCCTCGGACCAGACGGGGTCGGCCTCTGCGATGGCGACGGTCTCATCCGCCCCCTCGACCTCGCGGCCCGAACGGTTGACCGCCACGATCCGCACGCCGAAGGGACGCAGCATGGGGATGAGCTCCCGCGCGATTCCTCCGGCGCCGATGATCGCGACGGTCTTGTCGGCGAACAGCCAGCCCTGGCGGTCGTCGAGCTCGTTGCGGACCCGGAACGAACCGGCGAGGGTCGCGGCCTTGTGCTGGTGGAGCTGCGAGAGCAGCAGCGACATCGCGATCTCGGCGACCGGTTTGCCGTACACGCCCGCGGCGTTCGCCCAGCGGATATCGGAGGTCATCACGCCAGCGTCGATGAGCGCGTCGACGCCCGCGAACACGAACTGGATCCACTTGACGTTCTCCGGCAGGTGACGCGGCAGTGGCCCACCGGTGTAGACGAGGAAATCAGCCTGGGAGAGCTCGGTGACGTACTCGTGGCCTGCGGCCGTCACCTCTTCGACCGTTTCCTGCCACACACCCGGTCCCATCGCGAACTTCAACGCTTCTCCTTCTCCTGTGGTCGTCGGTCACCGGCCCATGGAACAGGCCAGCGCATACCTTCAGCGTACCGACGCCCCAGAGTCGCACCCGGCGGGTGCTCCTACAGCCGGGAGGCGTAGTTGGAGAGGTAATCGGCGTGGATGACGGGGCGGCGCTGGCCTTCCGGCAGGTCGTCGGTGACCTTGCCGATCATGTCGACCAGGATCTCGGAGTCGTAGGCGACTTCGCCGCGGCCGACGATCTGGCCGTCCGGGCCGATGATCTCCACGATCTCCCCCGCCTGGAACTCCCCTTCCACCGCGGTGATGCCCACCGGGAGAAGAGAGATCCCACCGCCGGTGACCGCGTTGACGGCGCCGGCGTCGAGACGCAACGTTCCCCCGGTGTCGGCGGAGTACAGCGCCCAGAACTTCCAGGCGCTCAGGCGGTCCTCCCGCGGGTGGAACACGGTTCCGACCTTCGCGTCATCCAGGGCGGGGCCGATATTGGCCGCCGAGGTCAACAGCACGGGCACCCCGCCGCGGGAGGCCAGGCGGGCGGCGGAGACCTTGGAGGCCATGCCACCGGTTCCCACCAGGCCACCGTCGCCGGCGACCACGCCCTTGAGGTCACGGCCGGTGCGCACCTCGGAGATGAAGTTCGCGTCCGCCTCGGCGGGGTTCTTGTCGTAGAGCCCGTCGACGTCGGAGAGCAGCACCAGGGCGTCAGCGGCCACGAGGTGGGCGACGATGGCGGAAAGCCGGTCGTTGTCTCCGAAGCGCATCTCGGAGGTGGCGACCGTGTCGTTCTCGTTGACGATCGGGATGGCGCGCAGCTGACGCAACCGGTCGATGGTGCGCTGGGCGTTGCGGGCCCGGTCGCGGCGGCCGGCATCGGAGGCGGTGAGCAGGACCTGGCCGATGGTGCGCCCGTAGCGGGCGAAGGAACGGCCCCACTGGTGGGCCAGATGGACCTGGCCGACGGCCGCGGCGGCCTGCTTTGTGGCCAGATCGGTCGGCCGCTGCGTCAGCCCCAGCGGGCCCATGCCCGCGGCGACCGCGCCGGAGGAGACCACGATGACGTCGGAGCGCTCCATGCGCGCCTGTAGAGCGTCGACGATGTGGTTGATCTTGTTGGGGTCGACGGTGAAATCATCACGCGTCAACGAGGACGAGCCGAGTTTGACCACCACACGCTTCGCTCCCGCGAGGCGCTCACGCATGGTGGACTCGTGCCCGAACGCAGGCCCCTCGTCCACGCCATGCGCGGGCGCCGGGAACTCTACGTCGGTGTCTTCGGTGCTCTCGTACGGGGACAGGGGGAGGCCGTGACTGCGAAGGGAAGTCATGTCTCCCCAGATTACCGGGACAGCACCGAAAAGAGCTAGCCCTGCCACCGATCCCGGTCGGCCGGACGGTCATCGCCGTAGTCGAATTCGTCGATGAGACCACGTCGAGCCTGGGAGGCGCGCTTGCGTTCGAGGGCCGAGGCGCGCGCGGTCGCCAGCAGGCGGGCGTCGGAACCGCGGCCCGCGAGGGTCGGATCGACTCCCGCGCCGGTCAGCGGCTCCCAATCGAAGGAAATGTCACCGATGGTGACGGTCGCCCCGGCCTTCGCCCCGGCCTTGCGCAGAGCATCCTCCACACCGGCCTTCGCGAGGCGGTCGGCCAGGTAACCCACGGCCTCATCGTTCTCGAAATCGGTCTGGGTGATCCAGCGTTCCATCTTGCGACCGGTGACCACGAAGCCACCCTCAACCTGGGGGTCGGGAGCGATGTCGAAGTCGTGGCCCTTGCCCCGGGCGTCGACGGCGCGCGGGCGGATGACGGTGTGCTCGCGGTCTGCCTTCGCCTTCGGGCGACGCTTACGGTCCTTCCGCACGACCTCGAGGAGGTAGTACATGAGCGGGTCCAGCCCCTTGCGGGCGGCGGCCGAGATGATGAAGACCGGCCAGCCGAACTGCTTCTCCAGGTCCTCCTTGACGAACTCGGCCAGCTCCTCGGCCTCCGGGACATCGGCCTTGTTCAACACGATGACGCGCGGTCGGTCACGCAGGTCACCGAGGCCGGTGTCCTCGTCGAGCGCTGACTGGTAGGCCGCCAGCTCAGCCTCGAGGGCCTCGATGTCACTGGCCGGGTCGCGACCGGGCTCGTTGGTGGCGGTGTCGACGACGTGGACGAGCACACTGGTGCGCTCGACGTGGCGCAGGAAGTCGAGACCCAGGCCCCGCCCCTCGGAGGCGCCCGGGATGAGACCCGGGACGTCGGCCATGGTGAAGGACGCGTCACCGACGTTGACCACCCCGAGGTTCGGCTGGAGCGTGGTGAAGGGGTAGTCACCGATCTTCGGCTTGGCGGCCGAGAGCACCGAGATCAGCGAGGACTTGCCCGCGGACGGGAAACCCACCAGGCCGACGTCCGCCATGGACTTCAGCTCAAGGACGAGGTCGTGCTGCTCACCCGGCTCGCCCTTGAGGGCGAAACCCGGGGCCTTGCGCTTGGCGGAGGCCAGCGCCGCGTTACCGAGCCCACCGAATCCACCCTCCGCTGCGATGAAGCGGGTGCCCGGGATCGTCAGGTCCGCGAGCACCTCCCCGTCCTCCGTGAGGACGACGGTGCCGACGGGGACCTCCAGGATGAGATCCTCGCCGCGGGCGCCGCTGCGGTGCCCGCCGGCGCCGTTGCCGCCGCGTCCGGCCTTGATGTGGGGGCGGAAGTGAAAGTCCATCAAGGTGTGGATCTGCGGGGAGACCTCAAGGACGATGTCCCCGCCGTGGCCGCCGTTGCCACCGTCGGGGCCACCCAGGGGCTTGAACTTCTCACGGTGGACAGATGCGACACCGTGGCCACCATCACCAGCGGCGAGGTGCAGGACCACGCGGTCTACGAAGCGGGACATGTTTGGATTCCTCCAGTTCAGTACAAGTGAGCCGATCCTATCACCGGAAGTGTCCGTAGCATTAAGACGAGATTTTCCGAACCTGACACAAGGGAGCCGCCATGAGCTATGATTTCATCCTCTTCGAGCCCGACCGGGATGAATCCGGGGCCCCCGCGATCCTCGGGGACGGCGCCTGGATGCGCCTGCGCCTGCGTCGTGACGCCGCCACCATCACCCCGACACCGTTGCTGGAGCGTCTGCGCGACCGGATCAACACCGACGCCCCTTTCCTCACCAGGGAAGGCATCGAACTGGCGGACGGGGCGGTCCGCCTGCGGGGCGACCGGTGCCTGCAGGTCTCGGTGACCGATCATTCCGTCCAGGACACCGTCGTGTGGTTGGCGGCCCTGGCCGCGGAGCAGGACCTGGGGCTGGCCGCGGCCACCGATCAGGAGGTGCTGCTGATCGGCGACGAGATCCGGGATTTCTCCACCGAGACCGCCGAGCTGGATCAGCCGGTGGTCTCCCCCGCCCAGATCCCGCTGATCCTCGCGGAGGTCCAGGCCGCGCAGGAGAAATCCGGTGACGGTGACTTCGCGGCGGCCTTCCTGATCGTCTCCGACCTGTCCGTCGCGGAGACCTACCTGCAGACCACCTTCCGACCCGGCGACGACACCTGGCAGCTGGAATACCGCGACGGGTCCGTGGCCAGACACTTCCAGGTGCAGGTGGACAGCCGCGACCGGGTCACGGACGCCTTCGCGCGGTGGATCGCCCGGGATGAATCCCTGAAGAAGGACCTTGACTGGCGCCACCTGGACATCCCGGAGGCCGCCATCGAGTACGACACCTCTGCCGGGCACGGCCTCGACGGCAACGGTGGCGATCCGGGGGAGGCCCCGTCCGGGCGCTGATGTGCCCGCACCGGGGAGCGGATTCCGGGTTGATTTCGTCGCACAGGTGTACACCCCCCGTCGACGCTGCGTAGCGCTGGTGTCCGCACCCCCGCTAGTGTGACTGCATGCTCTTCGAGTTCCTCTACTTTATTCCCGACCGCACCGTCACCGGAGGTATCCACGTCAATCCCCACGATCCAGTCGAGGAGGTCGTGCGCCGCATGGAGGACCCGGTACTCATCCGGTCAGAGCTGCTGAGTGCACTGCGGGAGGACGCCCTGGCCATCGCGCGCCGGCTGACCGTGGGCTCGGATCCGTCCGTCCCGGAACCGACGGTCGAGGAGATGGGCGACCGCACCCTGTTGGTCAGCGTGGAGACCGAGCGCGAGGAGGAGGCCATCGACGATCTGGTCCAGCTCGCCATCGACGCCGACGTGGCCCTCGCGGAACTGACCAGTGCCGAGGTCTACCTCTACGGCGACGACTGCAGTTCGGTGATGTTCCGGACCGCTGACATGGAGGTTCCGTGGACCTCCCGGGCCGCGGTGCCCGCACTCGTGCACCGGACGAACCCGGCGAATCTATGGGACTGGGTGCCCGCCCGCGACTCCCGTTACGCCGAGACCGGTTACGCCGATGATTTCCTGGTGCTCATCCGCCGCCGACATCCCGACCAGTTCATCCAGACCTTCCTCGATCCCCGCAACGGCGCATGGATCGTGGAGGTCGGCGAGCGTGGCCACCTGCTGCAACAGCGTTTCGAGCTGGAGAAGGACGTCGCCGCCATCATGGACCGGTGGCTGACCCATAAGGAGCGCGTCACCGACGACTTCTGGTGCCCGATCTCTGCGCGGACGGAACTACCCCGCCGGGACGTCTCCGGTCGGTTCATCGCTGATCCCGCGGCCTCCTGTGAGGACTGGGGCGACGATGACTTCCGGGATGATGCCCCCGTGCCTGAGCAGGTGCCCTAACGGGCCCCTCGTCGCGTGGCTCCCCCGCCCCCCCACGCACTCCCGGACCACGGCGCGCTCCCCGTCCGGGCGGTGGGCCGGAACGCGTGAGCGCCCGTCACAGGGCGTCTCCTCGCCGCGGCCCCGCCCCGCCCCGTCCCCGGCCACGCGCCACGGGACCGGGGCGTTTCCCGCCTCTCCCCCGCCAGCAAGCCCTTGGACCCACGTGGGCCTCCTGACAGCATCCGGTGGCCGTGCCGAGGTCCTGAAAGCACGAAACCCGCTCCCCCGGTGCGGGGAAGCGGATCTCGGGTGTGCGACTGACGTCGCGAAGTGAACTAGACGGCGGCGGTCTCGACGACCGGAGCGTCCTCCACGATGTTGACGATGCGGCGGTTGCGCTTGATGCCGAACTGGACGGCACCGGTCTTCAGAGCGAACAGCGTGTCGTCGCCACCACGGCCGACGTTCTCACCCGGGTGGAACTTGGTGCCGCGCTGACGGACCAGGATCTCACCGGCCTTGACCTGCTGACCACCGAAACGCTTGACGCCAAGACGCTTGGCCTCGGAATCGCGGCCGTTGCTGGAGCTTGACGCACCCTTCTTAGTTGCCATTAGTTGTCCCTCCTCTGGGAGCTAATCGGATAAGCCGACAGGCTTAGTTGATGCCGGTGACCTTGAGGACCGTCAGGGGCTGACGGTGACCCTGGCGCTTCTTGTAGCCGGTCTTGTTCTTGTACTTCAGGATATCGATCTTCGGGCCCTTGGTGTGCTCGATGATCTCGGCGTTGACGCTCACCTGAGTGAGGTCGTCAGCCTTGGACTTGACGTCGGCGCCATCGACGAGCAGAACCGGGGTGAGAGCCACGGACGAACCCGGCTCACCCTCGATCTTCTCGACCTTGACGAGGTCACCTTCGGCGACCTTGTACTGCTTGCCGCCGGTCTTGACGATCGCGTACATAGGAGGGTTACCCCTTATCTAAACTCGGCTCAGGAGCCCGGACGGGCGACCTGAATGGATGTTTGTTACTGCTGAGCGTTCCAGGTCCCGCAGGCACGCCCGCAACCGGGAGGGTTGCCGACGGCGCGAGTTACCCCAAAACAGCGACTGTCAAATACTACCCCGCCGGGAAGTAAAAAGACAAACCGCCACTACCTGCACCTTCGGTTCAGGACGAGGACGTGCGACGGACCGCCCGTCGACGTCCGCGCCCGGAACGCTGCTGGTCGCCCTCGGCCGCCGGCTCGGCCTTCCTGGGCCGGGACTCGGCCTTGCGCGGCTCGGGCTGCTGCTTCTCGACGTCCGGGGTGGTCATCGTCCGACGCACGGCCCGACGACGTCCACGACGCCCCGACTGATCCGGCGCCCCGGCCGAGACCTCGGAGGGACGGTTCCGGCGGGCTTCCGCAGGCTGCTTCTCCACCACCGGTTGCTCGGCCGCCTGCTTCTCCGGCTCCCGCCTGTCCTGGGCCTGCTGCCCGCTCTGCCCGCCGCGGGTGCTGCGGCGGCGGCCGCGGCGACGGGAGGAACCGTCCCCGTCCGCGCCGGCGTCGGAGCGTTCGGAACGCCCGGCCGTCTGCTCTGCTGCCGCCTTACCCTTGGCCCGACCATTCCGGTCCTCCCGGGTGTCCTCCCCGGTCGTGCGCGACTGGTCCCACTCGATGACGGAACCGGCCGGCGCCTGAGCGAATCCCTCAGGGCGCGGGCGCTGATCCGACCGCGAGTTGCCGCGGGTGCGGCGACGGCGACGCGGTGAACGCTCCCAGTCGGCGACCGCCTGCTGGAAGGACCGCTCCCCCGTCGGGGCGAGCTTGACGTCGGCTTCATCGTCCAGCGGGTCCGGGATCACGTCCGTGGCCAGTTCCGGCACGAGGTCGGCCCCGGACGGCTCATCCGGGTCGGTCTCCTCCGCCAGTTCCAGGGCGGCGGAGACGATGTCGTCGATGTCGCTGGTGCGGTCCGCGTCGCGGGACCGATCACGGTCGCGATCACGGTCACGGCCATGATCCCGACCGCGTCCCCGGCGACCACGGCGCGGCGCCTGTCGCTTGTCCTGCTCGTTCTTGTCCTCGGCGCCCGTGTCAGTGTCAGTGTCAGTGTCGTCGCTGACGATGACGGAAGCAGCGAGCTCCTCGATGTCACTGTCGGAGCTGGCGGCGGGCGCCTTCGGGGCATCGTCACGGCGGGCCGCCGCGGCCGCCGGGCGACCGGTCGGATCCTGCTCGGGGCGACCACGGTGACGGCCGCGTCGTGCTGCCCGATCAGCGTGCTCGGCCGCGTCGTGCTCGGGCTGCTCGTCCACGGGGTCGTCATGGAGGATGAATCCGCTGCCGCTGCAGTGCTCGCACTCGGTGGAGAAGGTCTCCAGCAGGCCGGTGCCCAGTCGCTTGCGGGTCATCTGCACCAGGCCCAGCGAGGTGACCTCGGAGACCTGGTGGCGGGTGCGGTCGCGGCCGAGCGCCTCCGTGAGGCGACGCAGGACGAGGTCCTGGTTCTCGGGCAGGACCATGTCGATGAAGTCGACGACGATCATGCCGCCGATGTCGCGCAGGCGCAGCTGGCGGACGATCTCCTCGGCGGCCTCGAGGTTGTTGCGGGTGACGGTCTCTTCGAGGTTGCCGCCCGAACCCGTGAACTTGCCGGTGTTGACGTCGACGACGGTCATCGCCTCGGTGCGCTCGATGATCAGGGTGCCGCCCGAGGGCAGCCACACCTTGCGGGACAACGCCTTCTGCAGCTGCTCGTCCACGCGGAAGTGCTCGAAGGCGTCGTTGCCGTCGTGGGCGGAACGGTCGAATTTCTCCACCCGGTCGAGCAGGTCGGGGGCGACGGACTTCACGTAGGCGTGCACGGTCTTCCACGCCCGGTCACCGTCGACCACCAGCGCGGAGAAGTCCTCGTTGAACAGGTCCCGGACGACCTTGACGAGCATGTCCGGCTCCTCGTAGAGGGTCACCGGCTTCGCGCCCTTGGACTCCTTCTCCTTCTCCGTGGCGGTCTGGATGTCCTCCCACAGCCGGTGCAGACGGTTGACGTCCGCGGCGATGGCCTCCTCCGGCACATTCTCGGCGGCGGTGCGGA
>CAYSIP010000009.1:0-21236 GCA_964431055.1 uncultured Corynebacterium sp.
CGCTGCCGATCGGCGGCTTGACGATCACTCCCGCGGGAGTCTCCCGGGCCCGCTCTCGCAGAGTGGGATAGACCCGCTTGATCAGGTCCATCTCATCCACGCCGAGGGGACGGTTGCGGGCGGGCACGGTGAAGTTCGGCGTCCGCTGGAAGACCGTCAGCTGCTCCGCCTGTTCCGCGATCACGGGGATGGACTGAATTCCGGAGGAGCCGGTGCCGATGACGGCGACCCGCTTGCCGGTGAAATCCACGCCCTCGTGCGGCCAGGAACCGGTGTGGTACACCTCGCCGGAGAATTCCCCGAGTCCCTCGAAATTGGGCACCTGCGTGGCGGACAGACAACCGACGGCGGTGATGACGAACCGTGAGGTGGTGGTGACTCCGTCAGCGGTGGTCGTCGTCCAGATGCCCGCGTCGTCGTCCCACGTGATGGAGATGACCTCGGTGTCGAAGGCGAAGCTCTCCCGGATGCCGAGCCTGTCGGCCACGAAGTTGATGTAATTGAGGATCTCGGGCTGGGTGGCCCAACGCTCGGACCAGGTCCACTCCTGCTGGATGTCGTCGTCGAAGGAGTAGGAGTAGACGATGGACTCGGCGTCGCACCGGGCCCCGGGGTAGCGGTTCCAGAACCACGTGCCCCCGACGCCGGAACCGCGCTCGAAACCCTGGACGCTCAATCCGTTCTTGTTGCGCAGCAGGTGAGTGGCGTAGATGCCGGCGAAACCGGCCCCGACGACCACCACGTCAACGTCAGTTACCGCGGTCATCGCACGACCTCCTTCGTCATCCGCTCGCGGACCTTCTCACTGATCCGCTCGATCAGCTGAGCGCTGGAGGGCAAGATGTTGAACATCGAGATGAAGCCGTGCATCTGCCCCTCGAAGAGCTCGGTCTCGACATTGACTCCCTCCTCGGCGAGGCGCTGCGCGTACGCCTCCCCCTCGTCGCGCAGGACGTCGTGCTCGGCGACGATCACGAAGGCGTCGGGAAGGCCGGCCAGGCTGTCCGCGCGCAGCGGCGACACCTCCTGGCTGTCCCGCTGCTCGGCGGGTACGTAATGGTCCCAGAACCAGATCATCGACTCGGTGGTCAGCAGCGTCTGGTTCTCGGGGTCGAGGTAGCTCCCACGGGTGAAGTCCGCGTCGGTGACGGGGTAGACCAGCACCTGGTAGTCGATGGTCGGGCCATCGGCGTCGCGGGCCCGCAGCGTCATCGCGGCCGTCAGATTGCCGCCCGCGCTGTCACCCCCGACGACCAGGGGGGAGCCAACTGCCGCCAGCTCCTCCCGGTGCTCGTCGACCCACTTCAGGGCGGTCCAGCAATCATCCGCCGGCGCGGGGTAGGGGTGTTCCGGGGCCTTCCGGTAATTCACCAGCACGACCGTGTAGCCGGTGTCCACGGCGAGCTGGCGGCCGATCGCGTCATAAGCCACGATGTCACTGACCACCCAGCCGCCGCCGTGCAGGTACACGAAGATGCCCTGCGGATCGGCGGTGGGCTTCAGGACGCGGATGTCGAAGGGAGTTTCGTCGGCGCCGCTGGTGAGCTCGAGGTTCTGCACCTCGGCCACCGGTACGCCGGGTCCGATCAGGTCGAGGGTCGCCAGGGCGCCGGCCCGGGCCTCCTCCGGGGTGGACAGGTGCATGGGCTTGGCGTCGGGGCCGGCCGCCTCCGCCGCCTGCGCCAGGAACTGCTGGGTTGCTTGGTCCAAAGCCATTGTCGACTCCTTGCTCGTCCGGGTTCCGGGAACCCTGTGGGATGTACCCCCGAAACGTGACCTAAATCATGTTCTCGGGATGCCTATGACCCTAACCACAGGGGCGGGGTGACCGCGACGGGCAAATGGCGAACGATTGCGAAGCGACTGTGACAGTTGGCTAAGTCTGCGGCGACCGGGCGTCCCGCGGCCCCTGCTTCCGGAATCCCCTAGGAACCCCTGGAGGAGGAGAGCCGGTGCAGCGTCAGTCCAACCAGCAGACGGGTGCGTCCGTAATTCTCCCGGAAGCTGAAACCCAGCACATCTTCCGCGGCCTCCACTCGCTGGGCGACCGTGTTGTGGTGCATGTGGACCAGCTGAGCGGCCTGCCGAATGGAATCGGTCGCAGCGACCGCCTCCAGGACGGCCAGCACGTCCGGGAGCCCGCTCTCGGCCAATTCACGAATGGCCTTCACGTCCGGCAGGTGCTCGACGTCCGCCTGACTGGCAACCTCCGCCAGCACCCGCAAGGGACCGACTCGGCGGATGTCCACGATGACCGCGTCAAATTCCCGATAGGGTCCCACATCTCGTCGACTCGGCAGGGAGAAGCGCAGCGCGGTCACGGCCCCCTTCCACGATTCGTGGAGGCGCTCAGGGGGCATCGGTTCGCCGAGGCCGACGGACAGTCCCTTCGGCACCCCCACCTCGAGGGTGGGTGGTTGTCGCAGGATGACCGCCAGCACGCCTCCGACCTGGGCCTTGATCGTGGGGGATCCACCGGAGAGGTCATTCGCGAGACGTTCCGCCCGGTCCGGGTGCTGGCCGGCTCCGGCAATCGCGGCGACGGTGAGGGTGCGCACACCGTCCAGGCCGAACCGTCGGCGGATCTCCACGCGGCGGGCCGCCGTCCCCGAATCGCTCAGCAACAGCCTCATCTGATCGTCCTCCCCCGCCGTGACCTGCACCGAGGTGTCGTAGTGCACGATGAGCCGCACCGCATGGAGGAGTCGCTGGCGAATGAATCTGGCGGCCGGCCCGGCCAGCGGAGGGTCGACGCGCACATCGATGTCAGCGGTCGCGAGCGTGAGCTGCCCCGGGTCCACGTGGAGGCGGCGGGGGATGTCGTGGGGCAGGGCCCGCAGACGCTGCCCGAACACGTGCGCCTCGACGACCCGGTTGAGTTCTGACGCCATCGCTCGCAGGAAATGCTCGAGTGACACCTGCTCCTCGACCAGTGCATCGATGCTCGCGGACAGGGCGTAGACGTCGTCCGCGAGGCGGTCGTCGCTCTCAAAAAGATGGCCTTCCACACACATCACCGTTCCATCGCCTGGGCGACCTGGATCACACGTTACGGGCACAGTCTAATGGTGCGGCAGGAGTCCCTACCGGGAATTCAGGAGGAGCCCAGTCGCCTCGCCGACGACCGGCGGGAGTGGGTCGACGATCCAGTCACAGATGTCGTCGCCACCCGGCCGTGCCCCGCGCTGAGGGCCATGCGCAACCCGGGGCCTCAAGCGGCGAACGCGCCAACCGCGTCGCCCTTGCCGCTGTGCCCCGTGCCGTGAGAGGTGGAGAGTCTCGAGTGCGCGGCCACCGCCGCAACCCCGCCCCACTGGCAGCTTCCGTGGGGGGGGCGACGGATCCCCGCCGCCCCGGGCGGTTTCCATCATGGGCGCGTCATCGCGGAGAACGCCGAATCCGAACCCCGTGAACACCCCGCTCAGATCGTCACCGCACCTGGCCGCTTCTCCGACTGCCCCCACTCAACCGTGGCGAACGGCACGTCGGCCCCGTCGGCCCACTCCCCGCTCGCTGTGATCAGCTCCGGGGGGCAACCGCGGCGGAGCACGGAAAACGGGGGGGTGGTCGGCAGGGAAAACCGGAGCTCTCCACGGTGTCCACCATGGCGCGTCGGGATGGTCGTCCCCGGTGAGGGGCTCTTGTGCGATACCGACGCACCTTCCGCCGGGAACTCGTGCCCTTCTTAGGGCGCCTCGTCGCCCTTCCCCAAGGGCAGGAACTGTCTGTTTTTCGGTCCCCATCCGTTATTGACACCGGGCGGAACTGAGAGTTTACTGATAATAGAATTATAGGTTCTCATTAGTGGATACTTTCAGCTTCCCTCGTCGGTTGGTCACATCCCCTAAGGAGCCCTCATGAGAACCGCCTACCAGGCCGTCGCCTGGATCATCGCCGCACTCGTCATGGTGCAGGCCGCCACCCACGCCTGGTCCTCGGCCGGGGCCGCCAAGTTCATTGAGGGCGGCGGCACCCTGGATCTGTCCCAGACTGATGGCCCCCTCCCCTTCGTCGAGATCTGGGGCATCATCATCCACACGATATCCGGCATGTACGTGATCCCTGCGCTGGCCGTGATACTCGTGGTCGTGGGTTATCTCTCCCACGTCCACGGCGCGCTGGGTTATGCCCTGACCGTCGCCGGTCTCGTGATCATGCAGGTGGCCTTCGGCATGATGGCGCCCTCCTTCACCTTCCTGGCCTTCCTCCACGGATTGAACGCTCTGGCACTCTTCGCCACGGTGCTGCTGGCGGCCAATCACGTACGGACGCAGGGGAGAACCCCCGTCGGACAGGACACACTCAGGATCAGCCGCGGACGGGCCAGGCGTAACCGTGGCAGGACCGTAGGCAGCGGTGATCAGCCTGTCGCCAGCGGCGTCTGACCCTGCCCAGCCTTCCCGCGGCGACCTCTCCGGTTCCGACGACGACCACCGCCAGCGGCGGCAAGCGGGGAGATTCCGCGGTCGGGCGGTGGCTCTCCGGCGACTCGTCGGGGTTCTCCTCGTCGCGGTCGTGGCGTGGGCGGGATGGCTCTGGTGGGACAGTCGGGTCCCGGCCACCTACTCCGCCTCCCCGGCCGCCGGACTGCACGGTGGCCACGATGATCACGGTGACCACGGTTCGACCGGAGCCAACGCTCAGGTGGACATCACGGACCTCGGGACGGACCCGGGCACCCCGGCCGACGTCCGCATCGACCTGGAAGCCCGCAGCGGCACCCTCACCAATTCACACGGGGCACAGTTCACGGGGTACACCCTCAACGGCTCCTCACCCGGCCCGGAGATCCGCGCGCGCCAGGGCGACCTCGTCGAGGTCGTGCTCCGCAACCACGACGTCACGGCCGGCGCCACCCTGCACTGGCACGGCGTCGACGTCCCCTCGGCGATGGACGGCGTGGCCGGGGTCACCCAGGACGCCGTGAAACCGGGTGAGTCCTTCACCTACCGGTTCGTGGTCGAGGACCCGGGCACGTACTGGTACCACTCCCACCAGGTCTCCCACCAGCAGGTCATCGCCGGCCTGTTCGGCGCTCTGGTCGTGGAGCCACCTTTCGGCCCAGGGTCGCTCGAGGACGTCACGATGCTCCTGCACACCTATCCCGGTGATTCCCGCACGGTCTCCGGCACACCCGGCGAATCCCGTCATGAGGCACCCCCGGGTTCGACGTGGCGGGTGCGCACCATCAACACGGACAACCTCACCACCTACGTGTGGGTCACCGGCGCGGACACCCGGTTGCTCGCCATCGACGGTTTCGATCTCCATGAGCCAGGCATCATCTCAGACCGGAAGGTCCGGCTCGCGGCAGGCGCCCGCGCGGACCTCGAGGTGACCGTTCCCGCTGAGGGGGCGGTCCGCATCCAGGCACCCGGCGTCTCCCTGGTGCTCGGTCCGGGCGGCACCGAAGCACCTGAGAATTCCGCGCCGGACAGCGAACTCGACCTCCTCACCTACGGAACGCCCACCGCCCTTCCGTTCGATCCCACCACCTCTGAGCGCACCCTCGAGTACACGATCGACCGCCGGGTCGGCTTCCTCGCCGGCAAGCCCGGCATCTGGTGGACCATCAACGGGAAGATGGGGCGCCAGGTCCCCATGTACCTGGTGGAGGAGGGCGAGGTGGTCACGATGCGGATCACCAACAAATCCGCGGAGGTCCATCCCATGCACCTGCACGGCCATCATGTGCTCGTGGTCTCCCGGGACGGTCAACCCTCCACCGGAAGCCCGTGGTGGACGGACTCGTTGGACGTCGAGGTCGGCGAATCATTCGACGTCGCCTTTCTCGCCGACAATCCCGGGATCTGGATGGACCACTGCCACAACCTGCCCCATGCCATTGAGGGACTGATGACACACCTTGCCTACGAGGGGGTCACCACGCCATTCCTGCTGGGGCCCGACTCGGGCAACGAACCCGAGTAGCGGCCCGGCCACCCGCCGTCACACGGGACGCAGTTCAAGCAGTCTCCCCCCGGGACCGTCCTCCAGCAGCCAGATGGCGCCGTCGGGGGCCTCGGTGAGTGCCCTGACGCGCTCTCCCATGTCCCACTCGTCGACGACGACCGCCTCCTCCCCGTTGAGCTGTACCCGCACGAGGTTCTCGCCCGACAGTCCGCCGAGCAGGGCGTTGCCGCGCCAGCCTGCGAATAGATCCCCCTGGTAGATCAGCAGACTCCCGGGTGACATGGACGGCACCCAATACTCGGCGGGGGCGCGGAAACCGTCGCCGTCGCGGTGATCCGGGATGTCTGTGCCGCTGTAGTTGACGCCCATGGAGGCCTCGGGCCAACCGTAGTTCTCCCCCGCCACGAGATGGTTGAGTTCGTCTCCTCCCCAGGGCCCCATCTCGGACACCCACAGGTCACCTGCGCTGTCCTCGGCGATGCCCAGCGGGTTGCGGTGACCGATCGTCCACAGTTCTGATGCGACGTCTCCGTCACCGGCCCAGGGATTGTCCGACGCCGGCGCGCCGTCGAGGGTGAGGCGGAGGACCGCACCCAGATTGTTCCCGGTCTCCTGTGCGGGGGTGAACTCCTGCCGGTCCCCCGAGGTCAGATAGAGGTGATCATCCTGGATCAGCATGCGCAACGCGAAGTGTCCGTCACCGGAGGCTGGGGTCTGCTCCCAGATCACCTCAAGCTCGGTGAGCGAGGCGGTGGCGATGTCGAACCTGCCGCGGCCCACCACGCCCTGGGCGCCATCCGGATGGTCACGAACCCAGCTGAGGTACACGGCGCCGTCATCCGCGAAGGTCGGTCCCGGGATGACGTCGTGCATGCCCGCCTGCCCCGCGTGGTGCACCTCCGGGACCCCACTGACCTGGTCGACCTCCCCGGTCTCCTGGTCACGCAACTGCAGGGCTCCGTGTCGTTCCGAGATCAGGAGATGGCGCGTACCGGGGAGAAAACTCATTGCCCAGCCCTCGTTGAAGGCTCCACGCTCCGTCACCGTGAACTCCTCCACGGTAGCGGCGGCGGTGTCCCCGGCCTCCTGTCCGGGGGATTCAGGGGCCTGCCCGACGGGTGCCCGGGATGCCGGTTCCTCCTGTGAGTCACCGGCGCAGGCGCTGACGGCCAGGGACAGGGAGACGGCGGCTGCGAGGGCGGTGAATCGTCGCATGGCCGGAGTTTAGCAGCGACGAAGCGCAGAAAAAGCCGTTCGCGGACCCCGGTGCGCACCGGTGATGAGGGTGGGGCTCAGTCCAGTTGATCCGCCGTGGTGCGCGCCTCGGACACCCTCATGGTGGTCGACTTCCTGAGTTCGACCGGGTGTACCGCTGCGGAGGAGCGGACAGCGCCCTCCCCCTCCGAGGGCGTCTTTTCGGCCCCGGGAGTCGGCGTCTGGTCCGGGGTGCGGAGAAGGGGGAGATAGGCGACGGTGAAACTGAGGCACAGGGCCCCCAGACCACCCGCCACCATGTCCGTGATCGTGTCGTCGTAGGTGACGTAGATGTCGTCGGTGATGTAGTTGAAACCCAGCCATTCGATCACCTCCCACAGGACACCGAGGGCCAACCCGAGCGCGGTGGTGAGGGTGATGCCGGTCGCGGGAGTGAACTGCCGGCTGGACGGGGAGGGGAGGATGCCCGCCCTGGCGAGGAAGAGATAGCTGACCACCGCCAGCCCCCCGGCGCAGGCGAAGTGCACGGCCAGATCCCACCAGCTGATGGCGGCGTACAGGGCGAAGACATTGCTCCAGGCGGCGATCAGCAGGCTGACCGAGAGGAGGATGTCCGGCCAGGGCCGCATCCCGAGGAAACGTGCCAGCATGAGCCCGGGAAGCGTGAAGGCGACGACTCCGGCCTCCGTGAGCTCGAAGAAGATGAGGGCGAGCACGAAGCTGAGTACGCCGACTAACCGCAGGAGATCCGCAATGGTTTCACTGGGGCCCTTCGGCGGGCGGAGAAAATTGTCGATCATGTGCTTGTACCGTTCTCGGGTGGGAACATCAGTGCGTGGACGGGTAGGTGGTCTGATGCCCAACCGCCATGGTACCGACGGGGATTGACGGCGGCGGTCTGCACCTGGAAGGACGGGGACACCAGGATCCAGTCAAGTCGACGCCCGCCACGACGGGGCTCCCGGTAGTTGGGGAAGGTGCCCCAGGCCTCGCTCGCGTGGGACCGCGCCACCTCCCAGGTGTCCACCAGTGAGCCTTGCGCGAACAGCTCACGCAGGGTGGGACCGCCGGCCCTGTCGTTCAAATCACCGGTGACAACGGCGGGTAGGCCGTGTTCTGCGATGATCCGGAGGATCTCCTGCGCCGACCGCACCCGCGAACGTCGGGAGAGATGATCGAGGTGGGTGTTCAGGACAAGGAATAGGTTTCCGGTCCCGCGCTGCCGGAAGCTGGCTGACACCAGGGCGCGGGGGACGATGTTTCCCCAGGACGTGGATCCAGGCCGCGCCGGCTGGTCAGACAGCGCTGTCTGCCGCCAGTCCAGCAGCTCGAGCTGTCGGGTGTCGTAGATGATGGGGGACGCCTCTCCCCCGCCGTCCGCCCCCCGTCCCCGTCCCACGACGGCGTGGTCCTCCCCCAGGCAGTCACGAACGAAGGCGACCTGGTCCGGGAGTGCCTCCTGCGCGCTGAACACCGTGGGCGCCTCCGCCCGTAACAGGGCCCGGATGCGCGGGGCCCGGTCGTTCCAACGGTCGGCGGTCCGCAGGGTGAGCGCCCCCATGCGGCGGCGGATGTTCCAGCTCATCACGTGAATGGCGGGTGCCACCGCCGCTCCGATGAGGGCGTCGTCGTCCATCTGGTCCTCCGGTCGGGTGTGGTGCGTGAGCGGAGCCAGGTTACCCGTTCAACCTGGGTCTCGCCCGTACCTTCACCTCAGTGGCGTGACCTGGGGTGTGGCGCCGTCACCGTGCCGGTAACCGGACCGGGCCACATCTACGGGTGGACCATGTCCAGAGGCCGGGCCTACCGGGGTTTCCACCCCCGTTCGATCACCTGCTCCCCTGCGGGTTCGCCGCTCGACAGTCCGCGGGCACACCGCTCGCCGGTCTCCCCACGTAAACTCGGGGATCAGCTGATCGCCAGGTCCGCCTGCGGTGAGCCCGGGCAGATGCAGTCTTTCCGAAATTGTTCCGAAAGAGACACATGACCGATTCAACGTTGTTTGAACCTGGTTGGCGCGAGAACATGCTCACCGTCAACGGCGTGAGGCTGCATGTGGTCGAGGCGGGTGAGCCTGATGCACCTCTCCTTCTCCTGGTGCACGGTTTTCCCGAGTTCTGGTGGGGGTGGCGCCACCAGATAAGCACCCTGGCGGCCTCCGGATACCACGTCGTCGCGCCCGACATGCGCGGTTACAACCGCAGCGAGGTCCCGCAGGGGGTCGACGCCTACCAGCTCGATATCCTCGCTGAGGACGTCATCGCCCTCGCGGACGCCTATGGCGCCGACCGCTTCCACCTCGTCGGTCATGACTGGGGCGGTGTCGTTTCCTGGTGGGTCGCCGCACGTCATCCTGGGCGGCTCAATCGTCTCGTGGTGTTGGACGCGCCCCACCCCGGTACGTGGCTGAGCCAGGCGCTCAAACATCCCACGCAGGTCCTGCGCAGCACCTACGCGGCTTTCTTCCAGTTCCCGTCGGTGCCGGAGGCGGTGCTCGGTTCGTTCAATTCCGCCGCTCTCCGGGCGATGATGCGGCGGACCGCGCGTGCGGGCACCTTCACCACAGCAGACCTCGACCGATACTCCACGGCCTGGTCGCAACCGGGTTCTCTCACGGGCATGCTCAACTACTACCGGGCCCTGTTTCGTCGGAAGGAAGGCCTGTCGGCCCGTATAGAGCCGCCCACCCTCATTCTCTGGGGCGAAAACGATGTCGCCCTGGAGCTCCACATCGCCGAACGGGCTCTCGAATTGTGCGGGGACGGCCGCCTAGTGGTCATCGAGGGTGCATCTCACTGGCTCCATCTCGAACAACCCGATCGGATCAATGCGGAGTTGGTGGACTTCCTGGGAAAGCCCGGGTCACGTCACTGATGTTCAAACCGCTCATCTCCGCGGGACAATGACTCTGGCCACCAGTGCTGTCCGGTGATGGCCTGCCGAGGTGCGGGCATATCCGGCGCCTGCAGGGGAACCGGCCGGACGGGCAGATGGGCCCCCGCCGGCTTCCTCACCTCACACCAGCGGCCAGGGATACTGGTAATGCGACCTGGGGTGCGGCAGATGGGGCAGGCGCACCAGGCGGGAGGCCCGTCGCCGCAGGGCCTCCACCTCCTCGGCGTGGAGCAGCACGGTGACGTCGTCGGGCACCTCGTCGATCAGCGGTTCGATCGACGCCAGCAGCGCCCCGTCGATCTCCTCGCCGGCGAAGTCCCAGATGACGGTGCGCAACTTGGGCGCACTGTGGAAACACAGACCATGGTCGATGCCCCAGACGTGGCCGTCGGCGTCGAGAAGGACGTGTCCTGATTTTCGGTCGGTGTTGTTGGTGAGAACATCGAACACGGCCAGGCGTCGCAACTGGTCGTGGAGATCGGGGCGGTTTTCCAGCAGGGGGAAATAATGCTGCCCGTCGTTGTCGATGAACCACTGCAGCGAACCGACGCCGAAGGGTCCGTCATTCCGGACCACGGTCGGTGGCACGATGTGCCACCCGAGGTACTCACTGATCAGAAACGCCGCCCGTTCACGAGCGTGGAGACCCGGCGGGAAGTCGTGCAGCGGCCGCTCCCCCAGTTCCGGCTTGTAGATCGCCCAGCTGTAACGCTCGCCACGGCAGGCCTCGAGCACGAAGGTGAGGTTGCTCGATTCCGCCAGTTGCGCGACGGTGCCGAGTTCCCCGGTCTCGAGCAGCTCTAGTTCCCGGGTGAAGGGCGGCGTCGGCGAGTTCATGGCTGTTCCGTTCCCCGGAGCTGTCCCAGCGGCCCGGACGTCGAGTTGGTCGCCAGCATCGTCGTCGCGCCATGGGAGGTGAATTCCACGACGGAGACGGAGGCGGGATCGATGTTGATGCGCTGGAAGGAGTCTAGCGGCGTGCCGGTGAAGTGTGCGATCGCGGTTTTGATCGGGTCGGCGTGACTGAAGCAGGCGATCACCTCCCCCGCGTGCCGCGCGGCGATCTCCCTGAGAACCGCCACCATGCGGTCCTGCATCTCGGTGAAGCTCTCACCGCCGGGAAAACGGAATTCCGATGGCGCCTCCTGCACCGTCTTCCACTCGGGCAGTTTCATCAGCTCCGAGAGGCTCTCACCCGTCCAGGCCCCGAATTCGCACTCGACGATGCCGTGACAGATGGCCGGGTCCAGCCCGAAACGTTCTGCCGTGGGCGCGGCGGTCTCCAGGGCACGCTCCATCGGCGAGGAATAGATCGCCGTCAACGGGAGCCCGTCGAGGCGTTGCGCCACCCCCCGTGCCTGCTCCTCCCCTGACGCGCTCAGGTGGAGGCCGGATGCGCGGCCGGGCAACACCTGGCCGGTGGTGGGGGTGACACCGTGGCGGACCAGGATGATCAGAGTTGAGGGCGCGGGCGGGTGACCGGTGGCCGTTTGTCCCCCGGTGTCCTCCGTGTGGATGTTTTCTTCCTCCATTGCCCGGAGCCTACTCACTGGAACGGCTGTTTTCGAGGGGTCGGCGTACCCCTGCGCCGTCGGCTGGAACCCGTCCCCGTCACGAAACCCTCGACCGATGTGCCCTCGACCGCTAGCCTGGGCATGTGAGCCTTCCCCCCAACGTGTCCACGATCGGCGAGCTGAGGGCCGCCGGTCACACCCACCGCCCCCTGCGGACCGAGATCCGCGAGAATCTGCTCGCCATGCTGGCCGCCGGTGAGGACCCCTGGCCGGGTCTCCACGGCCTCCAGCACACCGTGATTCCCCAGGTCGAGCGCGCACTCATCGCCGGCCACGATATTGTGCTGCTCGGTGAGCGCGGGCAGGGCAAGACCCGGCTGTTGCGCGCGATGACCCGCCTGCTCGACGAGTGGATGCCGGCCGTCGCGGACTCAGAGCTGCGGGAGGACCCCTTCGCCCCCATCACGGAGGCCACGCGCCGTCGGATCGAGGAAGAGGGCGACGACCTGCCGATCGTCTGGCTGCACCGCGACGACCGCTACTCGGAGAAGCTCGCCACGCCGGACACGTCGGTGGCCGACCTCATCGGAGACGTCGATCCCATGCGGGTGGCCGAGGGTCGCCGGCTGGGTGACCCGGAGACCATCCACTACGGTCTGGTGCCCCGTTCCAACCGCGGCATCGTCGCGATCAATGAGCTGCCCGACCTGGCAGAGCGCATCCAGGTCTCCATGCTCAACGTCATGGAGGAGCGCGACGTGCAGATCCGCGGATATGTGCTGCGCCTGCCACTCGATCTGCTCGTCGTGGCCTCGGCGAACCCCGAGGACTACACGAACCGCGGGCGCATCATCACGCCGCTGAAGGACCGCTTCGGCGCGGAGATCCGTACCCACTACCCCGTCGCGCTCGAGGATGAGATCGCGGTCATCGAGCAGGAAGCCGACCTGGTCGCCGACGTTCCCCCGGCGCTCCTGGAAGTCCTCGCCCGTTACACCCGCGCCCTGCGGGAATCCTCCGCGGTCAACCAGCGTTCCGGCGTTTCCGCACGGTTCGCCATCGCCGGTGCGGAGACCGTCGCCGCCGCCGCCCGACACCGCGCCGCCATCCGTGGTGAGGAGCATGCGGTGGCCCGGCTCGTTGATCTGGAGGCTGCCGTCGACGTGCTCGGCGGCAAGATCGAATTCGAGTCAGGTGAAGAGGGTCGTGAGTGGGAGGTGCTGGAGTATCTGTTGCGCACCGCGACAGCGGGGGCCGTGCGCGAGCATCTGCGTGGCACCGATTTCTCCCCGTTGGTCGCCGCCCTGAACGGCACCACCACGGTTTCGACCGGAGAGCAGGTGACGGCGGCCGAGTTCCTCTCGGGCCTGCCCGACCTCGGCGAGTCCGACCTGTATGACCAGATCGCCGACCGGCTCGGCGCCACCGACGAGGGGACGCGCGCCAGCGCGATCGAGCTCGCATTCGAGGCGCTCTACCTCGCCCGGAAGATCGCGAAGGATTCCGGCGAGGGCGAGACCATCTACGGCTGAGGAGGCCGACATGCCCACTAGTCCCGCCACCCCGGGAGGCGGCCGCCACCAGCACCGCCGCTCCCGTTACGGCAGGTATACCGGGGGTCCCGATCCGCTGGCTCCCCCGGTCGACCTGACGGAGGCACTCGACGCAATCGCAGCGGAGGTCATGGCAGGTTATTCCCCGGAACAGGCACTGCGGGAATACCTGCGCCGCGGTGGCCGTGGCCGGGAGGGTTATGACGACCTCGCCCGGCGCGTGGCGGAGCGGCGTCGGGAGCTGCTGCAGCGGCACAACTTGAGCGGCACGCTGAACGACGTCAAGAAGCTTCTCGACGATGCGGTGCTCGCCGAGCGCAAACAACTCGCCCGCGACGTCACCATGGACGACACCGACCGGGCCTTCCGTGAGATGCAGCTGGACAACCTGCCGGCGTCGACCGCCACAGCGGTGAACGAGCTGTCGGATTATGACTGGCAGTCCACGGACGCGCGGGAGAAATTCGAGCAGATCAAGGATCTGCTCGGCCGCGAAGTCCTCGATCAGCGCTTCGCCGGCATGAAGCAGGCCCTCGAGGGGGCCACCGACGAGGACCGTGCGGCGATCAAGGAGATGCTCGAGGATCTCAACTCACTGCTCGAAAAACACCGCCGGGGTGAGGACACCGAGCAGGATTTCACCGACTTCATGGCCAAACACGGTGAGCAGTTCCCGGAGAACCCCCAGAACGTCGACGAGCTCATCGACGCCCTGGCGCAACGCTCCGCCGCCGCGCAACGGATGCTGAACTCCATGACCGAGGAACAGCGCCGCGAGCTCATGGAACTGTCGGCGCAGGCCTTCGGCTCTCCGGAACTCATGCAGCAACTGGGCGCACTCGATGACAACCTGCGGGGTCTGCGCCCCGACCTCGACTGGTCCGGTTCCGAGGACTTCTCGGGTGAGCAGGGGCTGGGACTCGGTGACGGCACCGGAGCGGTGCAGAATCTCGCCGAGCTCGACGCGCTCGCCGAGCAGCTCAGCCAGTCCTACGACGGCGCGCGTCCGTCCGACATCGACCTCGAGGCGATCGAGCGTCAGCTCGGCGGGGAGGCGTCGGTGTCGGCGCAGGTGCTCTCGGAGCTTGAACGCGCCATGCGGGAGAGCGGACTGCTGCGCAACAGCGCGGACGGTTCACTGCGGCTCTCGCCGCAGGCGATGCGCCGGTTGGGCAAGACCCTGCTTGAGGACGCCGCGAAGAGTCTCACCGCCCGTAGCGGAGCCCGCGACGCCCGACTCGCCGGTGCAGCCGGGGAACAGACCGGTGCATCGCGACCATGGGAATTCGGTGACACCGAGCCCTGGGACGTGACGAGGACGGTGACGAACGCCCTCCAACGGTCCGCCACCGAGGGCCTGGGGGCGTCGGGCCGGGTGCGGATCGAGGTGCGCGACGTCGAGGTCGTGGAGACCGAGGCGCGTACGCAGTCAGCGGTGGCCCTGCTGGTCGACACATCCTTCTCGATGGCGGCTGAGGGTCGCTGGGTGCCGATGAAGCGCACCGCGCTCGCCCTGCACCATCTCGTGTCGACGAGGTTCCGGGGTGACCAGCTTGCGTTGATCAGCTTCGGACGGCTCGCCATGAACGTGAACATCGACGAGCTCACGGCTCTGCCTCCCGTTCACGAACAGGGCACCAACCTCCATCACGGCCTGCTGCTCGCCGAGCGGTTCTTCGCCCGGCACCCCAGCATGGATCCGACACTGCTGATCGTCACCGACGGTGAGCCGACGGCGCATCTCGAAGGGCAGGGTGACGCATGGTTCGACTGGCCGACGCACCCCGAAACCCTGCGCCGGACCGTGACTCAGCTTGACCGGGTCACCCGCCGCGGCACCCGCACAACGTTTTTCCGGCTGGGCGACGACCCGGGGTTGAAGAAATTCCTCGATCAGCTCGCCGACCGGGTGGGCGGGCGCGTCACAGCTCCGGACCTCGATGATCTGGGGGCCGCAGTTGTCGGTGAGTACCTGCGGTTCCGGGAGCAGGGGCAGGGTGGGGTTGACTGGGAATGACATCTATCTGAGATATCCTCAGGTCATTTCCTTCCCCACCCGGGCCGCCTGGCAGGGCGGAATGGGTGCGTTTAACCAGCTGAGGTGCTGGGTTAGAGGAAGACACACCCGATCAGGGGGCCGGTAACCTTATTTCCTCATTAAGTTTAAACTTAGCTTATTGTAAGGTCTGACCCTCCGTTGAAGTTGTCAGCACTAAGGAGTGCCCACATGGACCGTTCCCCCGCCCACCTCCGCGACCTGGAGCCGCCCACACCGGCCTGGGTGATCGACGTCCCCCTCCTCGACATGTTCCTCAGCCGCTTTCAGACGGCGCTGGAGAGCCACTGGCCCAATTCGATCCTGGGTTACTCCTTCAAGACGAATTCACTGCCCTGGCTGTTGTCCTTCATGCGGGATCGCGGAGCCTGGGCGGAGGTGGTCTCTGACGCGGAATACGAGCTGGCCCTGGCCCTGGGGTACGCCCCCGACCACATCGTCTACAACGGACCGATCAAGGGCCGTGGGCGTCTGCGCTCCGCGCTCCGGGAGGGGTCGATCATCAATCTCGATTCCAAGCGTGAGGTCACCTGGACCGCGGAGCTGGCCCGTGAGATGCCGGAAACCGAATTCGCCGTGGGGCTGCGCGTCAACTGGGACCTTGAGGCCCGCTGCCCGGGAGAGAGCACCACGGGAGATGAGGGGAGCCGTTTCGGGTTCAACGGTGAAAACGGTGAACTCGATCAGGTGATCTCCGAATTGACGGCCGCGGGGGTCCGGATCGCGGGGCTGCACATGCACCGTAATTCCCTCACGCAGAGCCTGGGGGTCTACCGCGCCTCCGCGACCGTCGCCGCGGAGATCATCACCTCCCGCGACCTCGACCTGGACTGGATCGACATCGGCGGCGGCTTCTTCGGCAGTGAGGACGCCAGCCCGACTTTCGACGACTACGTGTCCGCCATCCGGGAGACGTTGGATCCCGTGGTCGACGTGGAGCGCACCCGCCTGATCGTCGAGCCGGGTGGCTCCCTGGTGGCCGTGCCGATGGAGTTCCACGCCTCCGTCCTCGACGTCAAGGAGGTCGGCTCCAGCACTTTCGTGGTGACTGACGCCAGCCGCACCAATATTGATCCACTTTTCCGTCGCCGCCGACCGCACGAAGTGAGCCTCCGCACCGATTCCCCGGAGACCCTCCCAGAGCAGATCGTCAGCGGGTTCACCTGCATGGAGGACGATCGCCTCACCAATCTCCATGATGCACCCGCCCTGCGGACGGATGACCGGGTCATCTTTCACAAGGTCGGCGGCTACACGATGTGCTACCAGTCGTCGTTCATCGAGTATCTGCCGGCGGTCTACGCCCGCACCGAGGATTCGTTGACGCTGGTGCGCCGCAAGTGGGGCGTCGATGATTTCCTGCAGGGAAATCTCTGGGTCGAGAACGGTGAACTCGTCGATGACGCCACCAGCACGGCCACTGTCGAGCGCCAACTGCGGGCCGTCGAACCCTCGGACCTCATTCAGGATTCCGGCGTGACGCCCAACTACTCGGGGCCTGCCCAGGTCATTCACTGATCCCCGCTCCCTGGGCCGGTCGTTGTCCTCACGGAACACGGGATCCAGGCTCTATCGTTTGTCCGGCTCGACCACGCTCTGACCCGCCGTCCTCCCGGGGCGGCGGTTTCATGCTGGCCCGCCCCGGGGGCGGATCGTCCACAGGATGGCAGCGGTCCCGGAAAGCACTTCCCCGTTACGGCAGCGCGCATCGCTTTCCGCTGCTAGAGTTTCCGCTCGGCCCATCGAGACCAACTCGTTATCATCCTGCCGCCGAACCCCGAAACGAATGTGCCGTGAATAAATCTGCCTTCGCCCTGACCGTGGCCCTGACGGGAACGCTGGCCTGTGTCGCCCTCGCTCCTGTCGCCTCCGCCCAGTCGTCCCTGTCCTCCGGTTCCTCCCTCTCGTCGGATTCCTCCGGCCCCTCCACTCCCCCGACACCCTGGGCCCCCGATGTCTCCGATGGGTTGGTCGTGAACCTCATCGGTGATCTGCTCGGCCCCGGCGTCTCCGACCACGTGGGGTTCATGACGGGTGACCTGGGCGCGATGACCTCGCTGGGCGAGGGGGAGGAATTCGCCATCATCTTCGGGGACTCATTCCGTGGTGCAAACTTCGGGCAGGGTGAATGGATGAGTCCGGTCGGCGTCATCGCCGAGCTGGATGAGAACGGACGCATCGTGATCAAACGTCCGCTCAACGAGGGCGACCGGGTTGAACAGCTGGTGGATTACGCCCACAACAACCGCGGACTCACCCTTCTACCCTCGGACATCATCAACATCGACGGCACCCTCTACATGCAGGGCATGTGGAACGAGGGCGTCGGCAACGTCCTCCGCACGCAGATCTGGAAATCCACGAATCAGGGCGCGACGTGGCAGAGCGTGAGCACCATCCCCGCCAATTACCTGGGAGGCAGGGCCCAACTCATCACCTGGGAGCAGGGGCCGGACGGTTATGTCTACATGATGTCCTCGTCATTCCAGCGCAGGGACGACGTCTATCTGACCAGGTTCCGGCCGGAGGACATCGACGATCGGAGCGCCTGGCAGCACTACTCCCTGAACGGGGACGCCGCCGGCAGTTGGGGCACCTCTCCGGCACCCGTTCTCGACGAGCGCGTCCGCGCCGGGGAAATGTCCCTGCGCTACATCCAGGGGCACTGGGTGCTGGCCATGTTCAATGCTGAAACCATGGCGATCGAGGTTCGGATCTCCGAGACGATCGCGCGCGACTGGAACGAAATCGAACCGGCCAATGTCGTGGTCGCCGGTTTCGGTGGCTGGCGCGCTCCCCAGGACGCCAGCAATTTCACCCAGCTCTACGGTGGTTACATCACCCCTGGATCCACCCTGGACAACCTGGATCTGGTGATCTCCCAGTGGAACACCGGCGACAACAGCCGCTACATGTCCACCCAGTTCAACGTGAAGGGCCTGGACACCTTCTTCGGCATCGAGACCGAGGCACCGCGGGCCCGCACCATGATGGCCCCGCAGACTGATTCGGCAGGTGATCAATCGGTCATCCAGGTCGAACAGGTCGAGGTTGACCCAGCTGCCCAGGAACAGCTGGCCACGGAGAAGCTGATGAAGGACGTCACCGACTTCACCATCGTCCCGTTGGAAGAAGATAACGGAGCGAACTAGCTGGTGGGCCGACGATTCCTCCGGGAACCAAAGGTTAGGAGGTGGGTCCGGATCTGATCAACCAGGGCCCGCCCCGACCCGGAAGTGGATCTGATCACCGCCACCTGCCCGAGGTGAAAGGTCGTTGTTTTCCGGCCTCACCCGGAAATGTCCCCAACTGGTCTACTGGGCCGGGAATCTGTGTTGTACTGACCCCATGACGTTCCTGCAGCGGTACCGGTCCACCGGCGCTGACCTCCCGTTCGGGGACCCCGTTCGGGCGCATCACGGAGTCGCGATGGAAGGTTATTTCTGGCGCCTCACCGATCCCGCCACCGGCCGCGTCGTCATCGCCCTCTGTGGAGCCAACAAGAGTCCCCGGGGTCCGTGGGCGACGACCGGACTCGCCGCCTGGCCCGCGGGCTTCGTTCGTACCGAGGCCCTGGATGGTTCATGGTCCGACCCGAACGGCCTCGGGGTCGAGGGCGGGTTGGGCGATGAAGCCGGGACGCCGCCGGCGTTCGAAGGAAACGAGCGTCGGTTGCGGGTCAACCTGGGTGCCGACGCGAAGCTCGACGTCGAGTTCCATGACCTGGCCCCGTGGCCGCGCCGCTCACTGGGAGGCTCGAGCGTGTTCCAGGTGGTGCCCGGCCTCAACCAGTACTGGCATCCCTGGCTGCTCGGCGGCCGTGCGTCGGGAACCGCGACCGTGGGCGGCGAGACGTGGCGTTTCGACGACGCCCAGGTGTACGGGGAGAAGAACTGGGGTCGCGAGGGTTTTCCCGAGGCGTGGTGGTGGGGCCAGGCCCAGGGCTTCGACGAGCCCGAGGCATGCGTCGCGTTCGCCGGCGGTGTGGTGACGAATGGCCGGATGCGCGTCGAGGTCACCGGCCTCGTCGTGCGGCTTCCCGACGGGCGTGTTGTGCGGCTCGGAAATCCGGTGCTCAGCCCCGTGCACACCCGCACCAGTGACGAGCGCTGGCGGTTGTCGGGCCGCGGTTACGGCTGGCGGATCGACGTCACCGGCGCGGCGCCACTCGACGAAGCATTTGTGCTCCCCGTCCCGTTGCCGAGCGAGCACCGCAACGTGCCCGGTGATCTGGAACATCTCGCCGGTGAGTTGACCGTGAGCGTGCGCCGTTTCGGCCGACCCGTGTGGACGGGCCGCACCTCACTGGCCGCCCTCGAACACGGTGGACTCGACCGGGCCGAGGGCGAGCTACGCCGCCGGGGTCTTGATCCGACGGCCCCGTCGGCGCCTCCGGTGTCCCGGACGCGATGAATCGGTGAACCCACCGGCCGGAGCCGAACGGCGGCCCCTGCACCCGACCGCCTGAAAGAGAACCTCACAGGTGGGTCGCTCAGCGTCCCGTCACCGGTTGGATTCCCACTACACTCGGCCACCCGGATGAAGGAGCCCTCATGGATGCAGACGTCATCGTCATCGGCGCCGGCCTGGCAGGTCTGCAGGCCGCCCGTAGCCTGCAGACCAGCGGCCTGACCGTCACCGTGGTGGAGAGCGCGGACGCCGTCGGCGGTCGCGTGCGCACCGACCGGGTCGACGGATTCCTCGTGGACCGTGGATTCCAGGTCCTCAATCCCGCCTACCGCGCCGTCCGGGACCTGATCGACGTGAAGGCGTTGGATCTGCAACAGTTCGGCGCGGGCGTGGTCGTGCGCGACGGTGAAAGACTCAGTACGCTCACACATCCGCTCCGGCACCCGCGGTTCCTGCCGCACACACTCCGTAGCGATTACGTGAACGTCACGGAGGTCCTGGCATTTCTCCGCTGGCTGGGATCGACCCTGTTCAGCGAAACCGCCTCCTCACGCGCCACGAAGGACACGACGCTCGCCGCCTCCCTGGACTCCGCAGGGATGACCGGTCCACTCCGGCGCGACGTGGTCGATACCTTTCTCAGCGGTGTGCTCGCCGACGACAGTGGCAGCGCCTCCGCGAACTTCGTCCGGCTGCTGGTACGGTCCTTCATTTTCGGTGCTCCCGGACTGCCACGAGAAGGGATGCAGGCGCTTCCCAGGCAGATGGCCGCAGACCTCACCCGGAAACCGAGAACCGGGGAGCACGTCAGGGCCGTGCGTGACACTTCCGCCGGCGTGGAGGTGGAGACCGACTCCGGCATCCTGCGATCCCGCATGGCGGTCGTGGCGGCGGGGCCGGTGGAGGCCGCGGAGTTGACCGAGACAGCCACCCCGACCATGAACGGACTAACCACCTGGTGGTTCTCCGCGCAGGAAGCTCCCCGCAAGGACACGTTCCTCCTGCTGGACGCATCCGCTCCCGCCGGCGGTCCGGCCGGTCCCATCAAGCACGCCGCCGTCGTCTCGGAAGTGGCGAGATCCTACGCTCCGTCCGGTGCCCACCTGGTGCAGGCCACGACCCTGCTGAAGCCCGGCGGTGACAACGCCGAGGAGGCGGAGGTCCGCCGCCACCTTGAGCGCATGTATGCGACCTCGACGTCAGACTGGCACCTCATCGCCCGTCACGAGCTTCCCCACGCCCTGCCCGCCCAACCCCCGCCGCTGATCGACCGCCGCACCCAGCGCGTCAGCGACCGTATCTTCGTCGCCGGCGATCACCGCGACACCGCCTCGATCCACGGCGCGCTGGTCTCCGGCGAGCGGGCCGCAAGAGCGATCAGCGGGATTCTCCCGAGCCAGGTCGCCTAACGGACCAGTCGACGCATCGCCCAGCGCATCAGTGGTCGGTAGATCACCAGAACCGGCCACGGCCCCTCCATCAGGATGCGTGCGATGCTTCCCGTCACGCCGTCAGCCCCCTGCCGTGCACTGAGTCCATCCAGGCCATGGTGCAGGGTCAGCGTGATCGGCCCGATCCGCACGGTCCACGACCAGGAGTGGGCTCCGGGATCGACCACCTGGACGTCGAAACGCGCCGGGATCACGCCGAGTGCGGTGACGGTGCCGTGGGTCCCGGCGC
>CAYSIP010000009.1:21336-28283 GCA_964431055.1 uncultured Corynebacterium sp.
GGCGCACACGTGGGTCAGGTGGGGCGTCCAGGCCGGCCACCGCGCCGGATACAGGTAGCGTTTCCAGGCCTCGTCGACTGTGGCCGATCCACTCACCTGCACAGTCAGGGAAGCCATGGGGGTCCTTTCCTCTGTTCGCCGCTCTTGTACGGGCAAGCTAGGCGCACACGGAAAGCTGTGCCGGGACTTCCAGGTACGGTTCGACAAGCCTTGATGACCGGGCAGGCCAAGAGAACGGGCAGGCCACCGACGCGACATCCCCTCGAACCCGACTTTCAGGCGGCTGACCTAGCAATCAACCGCATGGGGGTACCATCGGTGTTCCCTCGGCGAACTCAGACGGCGACGGTGATCGGACTCGCATACTGTCACCCAGGATCGTACCGACCGCCGAATCGAGACCCGGGTGGCTGGTAGCTGTCTGTGGCGACCGGGTGTTGTGCGAACTCCAGCAATCATCGACATGATCCACAGACGCGACCCTCCCTGCCGGAGGGGTGGGGTGAGAATTTCACAGCGTCGCCCAAAGGAGCATCCATGCCCAACCTCTACGATTTCTCCACCCCGGCACTCTCGGGGCCGAGCATTGACCTCGCCGACTACCGTGGGGAAGTCGTCCTCATAGTCAACACGGCATCCAAGTGTGGATTCGCACCGCAATTCACTGGACTGGAGGAGCTCTACCGGAAGCACCGGGACGCCGGTTTCGTCGTCCTCGGCTTTCCGAGTGACCAGTTTGCCCACCAGGAGTATGACGACGCGGAGCGAATCGCCGACTACTGCCAGATCAACCATGGTGTGACGTTCCCGATGTCCGCCAAGATCGACGTCAATGGCAGGGGCACCCACCCGCTGTTCGCCTGGTTGAAGAATGAGGCCGGTGGGATTCTCGGGGGGACGATCAAGTGGAATTTCACCAAGTTCCTCGTCGACCGCGAGGGAAGAGTGGTCCGACGGTACGCGCCCATGACCAGACCCGAAGATATCGAAGCCGATATTCTCGCCCTGCTCTGACGCTCCCCCGCTTTCCTCCGGACCGATCCAGAAGGACAACCGGGGACGCGACCCGCCACGTCGAATGATCCGCCGCGCGGGCGGCCTTTCCCGACCCCCACTTTGCTCGCAGGCAGCCGGAGATCCCCATACCCATGAAATGATGAGGGATTGGAATTGGCCCCCGGAGCGCCACAGGCGCCGGGTACCGCTGCCACCCGAAGACGACGCAACCCTACTTCAGACTACGTAGAGTAAAACCATGAACGTTCTCGAGTTCGGTGCAGAGATCCCTGACGCGCTCGCTCCGTACCTGGAGGTCGACCGATCCCAGCCGCGGCATGAGTGCTGGGTGACCGGGCACATGGTCGCAGGGCTCGATGGGACGGCTGCGATAGACGGTCGAGTCGGTTCCCTGTCCACCCAGCCCGATCAGGCCTTGTTCCGCAGTATGCGCCAGATTGCCGATATCGTGCTGGTGGGTGCCGAAACGGTACGCCGCGAAGGATACGGGCTGGTCAAGCTATCCGAGCAAGCTAAGACACAGCGACGACACCTTGGGCAACCTCCGACTCCGCCGGTCGCCGTGGTCAGTCGGAGCCTGGACCTCGACTGGACCGCGAGTCTGTTCGCCGACGCTCCCGAAGACGCGCGAACCCACGTGATCACGTGCGCGGCGGCAGACCCGAAGCGTCGAGCCGAAGCCGAACAATTCGCCACCGTCGTGGTGGCCGGTGAGGAGCGCGTCGAGCCGGCGGCAGCGTTGCAGGCGCTGGCAGAACTCGGCCATCGCGTGGTGCTCTGTGAAGGCGGGCCCACCTTGCTCGGCGAACTCGTCGCAGCGGACCGCCTCGATGAGCTGTGCCTCTCCATGTCGCCGCTGATCGGCGGCGATCCCCTGCCGGTGTGCGTGAACCCGGCGGGGGCAGGGATCACCAGGTTTGAGCTGAAAGGGATCATGGCCGAGGACCACACCCTCTTCCTCCGCTACGAGACGGAACATCGGGGAGATTCCCGCGATGAATGAGGATTCTTTCACCAGCCTGATGGCCTCAGTCAACTCCGCGATGGTGGTGGTCACCACCATCGCCGAGGACGAACGGGCGGGATGCCTCGTCGGTTTTCACGCCCAATCCAGCATAACCCCTGGGCACTATTGTCTCTGGTTGTCCAAGGCCAACCACACTTACCGGGTGGGCCTGCGCGCAACCCACCTGGCCGTCCACTTCCTCAGAGAGGGGGACCTTGCTCTCGCAGAGCGGTTCGGCACCCTTTCCGGTGAAAACACGGACAAGTTTGCGGGAGTGGATCTCGACACCGACGAGACCCGGGTGCCGCTGATCAGTGCATGTCCGAATCGGATCCTGCTCGAGCGGATCTCAATACTCGACGACGGAAGCGACCATGTCTGCGTTACGGCCCGGGTGGTCTCAGCACAGTCCGAGGGCTCTTTCACGCCCTTACGGCTTTCCGACGTCGCCCACCTTGACGCCGGTCGCGCCAGTGAGGAGCGAGCCATCCAACCCTGAAGTCGGGGGGCGGAGAGTGAGTTGAGGAGCCATTGATCCCCCTCCACTCCCAGTTCGTTTCAGCTGCAGAACCGCAGCTGTTCTAACCGACTATTCAGACCGGTGGACTGAGACTGAAACCTCACCCGACACCGGTCCCGGTGGCTCCCGCCAGCCGCTTATGCGCCACCACGGAACTCGAAATCGATCTCGATCTCGTCATCGATCCCCTTGATGATGCTGGTGTAAAAAGTGCGGGCCTGATCCTGGAGAAGGTCCCGGTTTGAATCGATCTGTTCGGACATCTCCCCCTCGCTCAGGATTTCGGTGATCTTAGACGCCGTGTCAATTTCGGGGGTGACCCAACTTATGATGCCGTTGTCTTCTACAGCCGTCTTGAAGTCCACGTTGTCGTGACCGATGAAAATGAACTCTGGCACAGATATCAGATACTGGTTGTCCCCGGCCTCTTCGATCGAGACCTCACCGCCTTCGATACCGAGCTTGGCGCGATAGGTATACTGCAGAAACTGCGTGCGTTCGGTACCAGGAATCTTCTTGCCGAAGAGATTGCTGTGGGCGCTCTCCTCAGTCAGACCTTGGGTGCTGGTGCTGAGGAGCACGATCTGTTCTTGGCGATCAATGGCCGTAATGACCTGTGTGTTGCGCGATTCAGTACTCACATCAAGGAATGAGTTTCTCACCGCAGTTCCTAAGGCCACCAACCCGACGACAACCGCGATGACGACCAGAACCGCCAACACCGACAGGGACTTTCGCTTCATGCGTTTCCACCGATTTCCATCTCAAGATTGATAACGAACGCCCGTACCGATAGCCCCTGCCCTAGAAACTGGCGCAGACACCATGAAGGTCGGTTGTTATTTAAGGGGCAGCGTCGTGCCCCACAGGGATGGTAATTACTTACACCAGAAACTGAAACAATAGATGAGATGATTATGCTCACAGGCCGCGATCACCCGAGGTCAACAAGGGACGGGGACCCCAACCATGATCGAAGCTCTGCTAGCCTCGGCAGTCTGCTTCCAGTTGCGCAGAACTTCTCAAAGAAATGGATTCGAAGATCACAGGGGTGAGTCGACGGTAAATGGCCGGTTTGGAATCATGAATTCGCTGGCCACTGCCGCCCCTGCTTGAATCGACACGAAGACCCCGTTGGTCTCGATCCCCGCTCCACCCCGTGCGGCAGGCATAGGTCGTCGCGGCTGCCCGTCAATCTTTCTTCAATTCCTCCGCGAGCATCACGATGATCCCACTGGGACCGCGAAGATATGTGAGCTTGTAAATGTCCTTGTAGGTCGCAACACCTCGAAGCGGCCGGCAGCCGTGCCGCGCAGCTATCTCCAGCGCCTTGTCCAGGTCCTCGACTGAGAAGGCAACGCGGTGCATCCCGATCTCATTGGGACGAGTTGGCGCCGAATCAATCGCCTTGGGGTGGATGTATTCGAAGAGTTCCAGACGTCCGTGGCCATCCGGTGTCTGGAGCATCACGATGTTCGCGTGGTTGTCATCCAGGCCGACGGCCGTGTCGGTCCACTCGCCGCTGACCGTGTCCCGACCGGCCACGGTGAGGCCCAGGTCGGTGAAGAAAGCGGTAGCCGCGTCGAGGTCGCGCACGGCGATGCCCACGTTCTCAAGTTTGATGGCCATATATCGACGCTAACAGGCCTCCCACGCTTTGAACAGGGATTCTGTACCATTACGGCGATTGTCGATCGCGCTACACGTTGAACTTGAACTCCCCCCACGTTGCGGTACTTAGCAACCTCATGGCGGCGCGATGCCGTCATCCAACAGGTGGACGACGCACCTAACCGATCTGCGCCTGGATCTCGCGGATCGTCGTGCCCAAGATGCCACGCGACAGAAGCCCCGCCCCGAGCGGACCCGAGGAGTCGGTGCCCAGCGGCGGAAGCAGCCGCAGCGCCGATCGCTCGCGTTCACTCAGCTGCGCCACTTGCCACCGAATCTCTTCCTGAACAACTTCCTGATCCGTGTTCGCCAGCGAAACCGCTTTCACCGCATATGCGGCCGCACCGAGCGCATGAGCACCCATGTGAGCGACTGCCGCGGCCTGGCCCACCGCCCTGGCCGCCGCGGCACCGGCCGGAGTGGTCGCAGCCTTCGCCGCCTTCACTGCAACGAGGCGCTTGCGGATCTCGTCGGCGGCGCTGCTCTCCCCAGCGCTGTACGCACGCGTGCGATTAACCGCATCCCGGATCTCCTCCTTTTCCGCAGCATCGGCGTCGAACAGCGGGAGCACACGCTCAGCACAGGCCAGCGCCCAGCGCGCAACGGCCCGTCGATCCGAATCGCCGAGGGTCTGAATGGATGCCACGAGCAGATAGTATCCCACCAGAGTGGATGGGCGGCCCGCGATTTCCAGACGTTGAACTCGCACTCCACCACACTACGTAGCTAACCAATTCCATCTTCGATGAGCTAGCTTCCGGGCAAATAAATATGCCAAAAGCAGCAATCTATCTGAAAACTTTTCAGGCCCGGAAGACAGACGGCCTCGCCATTGGTCGGCAGCGCAAGGAGTGTCTGAAACGAGGGGCCGGAACGACAATGACGAAAGGCCATCGAGGGGTTCGATCTCAAGCGCATTCGCGAGCGCCGCGTCATCGACGGAGCGCGACATCCGCCGCGCAAGGCTAACGACCGGGCCCGTCCTTCGGCCTAAGACCTACCTCATCAGCCAGACTCGCCTCGGCAAGGACCGTGAGCTCCCGGGTCCTCGGCCTCCAGAACGCCGCCCGAACAGCGGTGAGCTCCTTGAGGTGCGGAGAGGTCACCTCATCCAGTGCACGGACGTAGTCGGGGACGATCTCACGTGGCAGCCGCAGCCCCATCGTCAGGTGGGGAGTCCAACGGGGTCCGCGCCCATCGGGATTGAGCGCACTGATATGACGAGCTGCGATCTCCAGTTCATTGGAGGTTTCGAGTAACCAGGCGACAGTCTGTTTACGTTTCGTACCGAAGACGACGGTGCCCGCCCTCTGAAAACGGGCAGGAATCACCGGAGGGAGCAGTTCGGCGGCACACTCAACGACGTCCACTGCCATGCTCGGGGAAAACGTGACGGTGATGTGAGGCGTCTGCTGCTGGGCAGGAAATCCCCGCTCCTCAAGGAGCGAAAATATCTCCCGCACCTGCTGCTCCTCTTCCTTCGCGAGGTGGAGCAGAATGTTGTCGGGTGAGGTCATCGTCTGGTGACTCCTCATTCTGAGCCAGGCGCGATCCGCGCAGGTATAACGCGCCACGTCCACGACGCTAGACGTTGAATTTGAAGTTCCCACGCAATCCGGAACGGTCGAGGACGACGTCGTCGTCGAAACTGCCTGTTCACCTGTTCCTGGCATGGTCTGAGCGGATCTCTTGCACGCCAGACCCCCGCGGTGAGGAGCTCAGCCTGTTTATAGGGGTGAGCTTCCCGAGACCGAACCAGCTCGGCGGGTCTGTGAACACTGTCGACGAGAACCAGAGTCTGCCGTTCTGGGTTGCCTAGTTTTCGAAGGCCGCCTTCATGCATCGCATGGCGGCGAGAGTCTTCGGTACACCTATGTACGGCATGAGGTGCACGAAGCATTCCGCAACCATTTCTTTGCTCATGCCGGCGACCTCGACCGCAGTCTTGATGTGGCCGGTCAACTGCGGTTCGGTTCCGCCCATGGCTGCCAGGGCTGCCATATTGAGCATCTGACGGTCGCGTAGTTCGAGGCCTTCGCGCTGGTACGTGCCGCCGAACACCGCACCGACGACCCAGTCGGATGCGCCCGGAGCGAATTCGTCCAACTGTTGCTTCCAGGCTGCGGCAGCTTCCGACGACTGCGTCTCTTCCACGAATTGTTTGCCTTTATCCATATTCAATTCCACGGTGACCTCCTTGAAACAGCGGATAGTTGTCTCGAACCAGGCTCATTCAGGTACGACATCTAGACGTTGAACTTGAAGTCCACCACGTCCCCATCGACCATGACGTAGTCCTTGCCCTCCTGGCGGACCTTGCCCTGGGCGCGGGCCTCAGCCATGGAGCCGGCTGCGTCGAGATCCTCGAAGGAGACGATCTCGGCCTTGATGAAGCCACGCTCGAAGTCGGTGTGGATGACACCGGCGGCCTGCGGCGCGGTGGCGCCCTGCGGGATGGTCCAGGCGCGGGATTCCTTGGGGCCGGCGGTCAGGTAGGTCTGCAGACCCAGGGTGGCGAAGCCTGCCTTGGCCAGGGAGTGCAGTCCCGGCTCGTTCTGGCCGACGGACTCGAGCAACTCGGCGGCCTCGTCCTCGTCGAGCTCAAGCAGTTCGGTCTCGGTCTGGGCGTCGAGGAAGACGCAGTCGGCGGGGGCTACCAGGGCGCGCAGCTCGTCCTTCTTCGCCTCGTCGGTGAGCACTTCCTCATCGGAGTTGAACACGTAGAGGAAGGGC